>JAICVG010000140.1 GCA_025935445.1 Nitrososphaera sp.
AAGTTACCAGTTCGAAAATGCAATTTCACGCCGCAAAGATACGCACATCACAAGAAAATATAAGACATGGAGGGGTCTAGGAGATGTATAACTCCTCGCGGAAAGTTTCTCAAGAATCTGGAATACTTGGTGCTGTATTATGTTACATATACCAGTGTCAAGTATCACACAATAGAGCTTAGCGTACTTTGTGCTATTTAGAATGGTTATGCTATTACCTATGGATCTCTCCGTTTGGTTCTGTCGCTTGATACAACCACCATTGAAACTGCTAAGATCAAACCTCTCCGTCCTTCAACAGACAGGCAAGGGAATTAACATTGCAGGCTGCTTGGTACTAGAGCAGAGCAGAGGAATAGAAAATGGGAAGAAAAGTTCTTGATTATCGATATCATAGACACTACTACAACGGGATTATGCGGTATCTCCTGATAACTACATAAATATATTACATGAGTTTTCCATATATGGAACTAATTGGGCGAGCAGTCGACGCCACAAAAGTTCACCAATGTCGATGGCTATACCATAAGGTATCTCGACTATGGGCCGCCTGACGGTAAGACTCTGATTCTTTTGCATGGCATTGGCGCTTCTGCCGAAAGATGGTCTCGTGTAATTCCAGCTCTATCAAAATACTTTCACGTAATAATTCCAGATATTGTTGGTTTTGGCTACAGCGACAAACCTGCTGTGGAATACACAATGGATTTCTTCATTGACTTTTTCAAAGTATTTGTTGACAACCTCAGCATATCCAAGTCAAGTATCATCGGATCATCATTTGGCGGTCACGTTGCCACCGAATTTGCCATCAGGTTCAACCGCATGGTTGAAAAATTAGTTCTAGTGTCGCCTGCAGGCATGATGAAGACATCGACTCCGACCCTTGACAGATACATCATGGCTGCCCTATACCCGGTGTACGAGCATGTCTACGAGGCCTTCAGGGAAATGGCCTACGAGTCTGATGCCGTCAACGAAGAGATAGTGATGGACTTTGTGAACAGAATGAGGCTTACTAATGCAAAGTATGCATTCATGTCGACTGTGCTTGGCATAAGATATGCGCCCAAACTAAACGGCAGGCTTTCCAATATAATTGCTCCAACTCTTCTTGTGTGGGGAGAACAGGATAGGATGATACCATTACAGTACGCCAGAGAATATGATGAAATTCCAAAAAGGGAGCTTGTAGTGATAAGAAACTGCGGTCACACACCATACGTCGAAAAGCCTATGATGTTTAATAAAATCGTCCTGAAGTTCCTCATAGGCAGAGAACAATAATCAGGTTTCCTTTTGCATGGATCCTTTGCGTCGTCGCTCTATGGGTACCACGATCACCTGCACAAGATCTCCATCTTCTATGTTGAGTGCCTGCCTTTCAGCCTCGGGAATAGAAATCCTGCCTCCGCTCTGTACTGTAGTCTTGAACATTGCATTATGGAATGTCAGACTCTGGAGAACTGCAAAGTAGTTCTGCATAGCATCTTGCTGAATATTAGAAAACTGCCGGATAAAGTCCTTCTGTGCCTCACTTCCCTTTGTCATCGCTTTTTTGTAAGCTTCCATAGGATCTGTGGAATCGCTAGAACTCATGCGCATTAGCAAACACAAGCATCATTTATTTAACGTTACCTAGGCGGCTTGTCCACCTAAAACAAAATTGCGTGTGGTGATAATAATTAGAAAATCAGAGAGAACAGTGCAGAAATGCCAAGACTGAACAATTTATATCTTGTGCCATTTGTGGCCAATATTAGGATCATGTACTACTAAAAAAGTTCAATAAGAACATGGGGCTTATATATCAGAATTGCAGACGCTTTTTTCTAGCTTTGATCCTGTTGTCAGCATAAACAGCGGACAGGTCTTTCTTTGGGAAAAACATAAGAATTCATGGTATGGCATACATGGCGACCAAGTTATCAAGTTCACGCAGTCTGACAAGTGTATTGAATTTTCTTCCTTTCCGGAAGACGCATCCTGCGATCAAAAGATATTCAGACTTGACGACGATATTAAGAAGATATTTGAAGAGATATCGCATGATCCACTCATATGCAGGCTTGCCAAGGCGTATCCTGGCCTCCGCCTTATAAGGCAGGAGCCTCACCAGTGCCTATTCTCATTTGTTTGTGCAAGCAATACCAACATACCCATGATTCGAAGGATGCTCTATAATATGACAAGAAAGTTTGGCAAGCACACAAAAGTTGATGGGATAGACTTCTTTACATTCCCTTCCGCTGCAGTTATCAACAGGGCAAGTGTAGATGAGCTAAGGGGCTGCGGCCTTGGATATAGGACAAAGGCGATAAAGGCTACAGCTGATGCCATCGCAAGTGGACGACTTGACTTTGATTTACTAAAGAAATCAAGCTATTACGAATCAAAAAAAGAATTGCTGCAAGTCTATGGAATCGGGAACAAGATAGCTGACTGCGTGCTTTTGTTTTCACTTGAAAAGCTTGACGCATTCCCAATCGATGTGTGGATCGCAAGAGCACTTGCTAGCCATTATAGTTGGCTTCAAAAAAGCAAATTCCATGATAAGATTGCCCCCCATCAGTATGAGCAGCTGTCGGATGGAGCAAGAAGGTACTTTGGCAAGTATGCAGGATATGCTCAGCAGTATCTTTACTATCATACTAGACAGGTCGCAGGTAAAAAGTGGTGATAAATACTTAATAACTATCTTTACAAATGCTGAATAGCAATGTTAGCTAATCGCCCTTATCATGGCAAGACCTCTAAGAACGCTTGACTGGGTAGTTATCGCAGCCCTTGTGATAGTGGCCGCTATAGTAATATACCTGCTTTGGCCGCTTATAATAGCAATAGCAATAATTGCCGCTGGATACTTTATCTATAGGTGGTACACAGGCAGAAGGCTTGTCAGAACAGGTTAGCCAATCTATTTCCCTTTACTATATCCTACAGTCAGGTTATCAGAAAAAAGCCGCAATGGGTGCGGTTCCTGCAGGTTTGAGTATTGCTACCCAAGCTCACCTATCATGTTGCCGCTTGTTGCATTACCTGCTATCTGAGTGTGCTACTGATATTTCGGACCAATTCCTAGTCGTTTTCCCCTGTGAAGTAGTGACCTATGTCGCAAGCAAGATGCTGACCACCACACCTATTTCTCAATCATGATCGAGTTACAGTATATATACTCATGCATATGTATGTGTGTGCCCTTTTTGTCATTCCTAGAAACATTCAAAGTACTATAGATAAATGTAGTCACAGAGTCTGAAAGTTACAATATTATTGGTTTGTTCGACTAACGAAGTTACGCATACTGGAGCGTTCTGTAACATCGATGTGTATCATAGTATAAGCCGTTGTGTTTTTGTTGCATTGTCCATTGATATTGTATTTTCAAATATTGTTGTCGCATTGGCGGTTGTGTAGTAGTGTTGTTGTTTGTAGTCATATTGTCAGTTATGCTTTTACTTCTAAATTGCTGAGCTACTGCGTTAGATCTATAATGCTTCTTCGAATGATCAGCTTGGCTTCTGGTGAAACGTCATACTGCTCCAAAATTATCTCCGGATCTTTGATCAGCTCGTTTCTGAATTCTGGCTCGCTGGCTGCCTTGAGGAGAACCTCGCTTATAACCTCAGCTTCCTTTTGCTGTTGAGACTCCAAGGGTATCAGCACGAAACTTAATACTTATATATAATCTTAATGCATGATCCCTCTATAACTTAGATAAAATGGAAAGTACAGCAATCGTGACTTTCCGTCATAGGCTCATTATGGATGTATATATGCCTGCGAACAGGGGAATAATCATGCTTGTAACTATTTTAAGATCAGTTACAGTATGCAGGCCCTTGGCTATTTGGTTTGACAGGTCATTTGCTAAGGTATTGATCTGTACATAGCATAGCTGGGCGAGTTTTCGTTTATTGTGCTAAAAAATATAGTCAGGAATTGGCATCATAAGCAGTATGCTATTTCCAATGAGATGGACATATGTGTTTTGCTTTAATACCATTACAGGGCTCACGGTAGTCAAGGCAGCGAGCTGAACCGCTGAGGCGTAGAACAGTAGTAGCATTTCAGGCACCACCTAATGCAGGTTTTGCATCTGTTATGACAGCAAAAGCTTGTCGCTTGCAAATCCAACGCATTTTTTTCAGACTTAGAGATGGCGAGCATAAAAAAAGGAAGAAGAAAGGGGGGAGGATGAGATGATGTAATGACTGCCCTATCCGGTTACATATGCCCTTTCGCCATGCTGTACAAGGTCCAGACCGATCTCTTCTTCCTTTGGAGTGACCCTTATGCCGCCTGGCCATACTACATCCATTATCTTGATAATGAGTGCAGTGATGCCCATCGCCCAGGCAAGTGCAGCAAATGCGCCTACCGCATTTTCGTACAACTGAGCAGGGTTGCCAAAGGCAAGGCCATTGTCTCCCCATGAGGTAAACCGCGCTTCTGCAAAGATGCCTGTCATCAGAGCGCCTGCAAGGCCACCGATGCCGTGTACGCCCCATGTGTCAAGTGCATCATCCCACTTCCTCCTATTCTTGAACGCAACTGCCGCGTAGCAGACAATCGACGCCACGATGCCTATTACTATGGAGGACATTGGTGACACAAAGCCAGATGCCGGCGTAATGGCTACAAGCCCAGCTACTGCACCAGAAGCTGCACCAACTGTCGAAGGCCTTCCAGTGTGTGCCCATGATATTAGAGCCCAAGTTACTGCCGCCATGCCTGTAGCAATTTGCGTTGCAACGAATGCACTTGTAGCGTTTGTGGCCGC
>JAICVG010000282.1 GCA_025935445.1 Nitrososphaera sp.
AGCATTACGCCTTCAAACCAGTTACTTTTCCCGTCGTGCACTATCAGGTTCAGAATTATCGCTGCTAGGAAAAGTGTTGCAAGCTCCAACAGTGTAAACACAAGCGTAAATGGCTGGCCCATTGCAATGCCTGCAAATACTAGAATCGGGACTACAAAAAGAGCTATCTGGGTTCCTGAGCCTGCTGCTATGCCGATCGAAAGCTCCATCTTGCCTTTCCTTGCAAGGAGAATTGCACTACTGTGCTCTGCTGCGTTACCAACGATACCCACAATTATTGCACCAACAAACAGTTGGCCGAAGCCAAGTTCTTCACCTGTCGTCTCGACAGAGGCCACCAATATCTCGCTTACCACTATGACACCTGCCATGCTTACGGCAAGGAGCAGAAACGACTTTTTCTTGCTCCAGTGTGTGCCGTGGCTTTCCTGTATGTCCTGCGTAGTTTCAGGTGGCGTGAACAGGTGTTTGTGGGTAATGAACGTGAAAACTATCCCAAGAATGTAAACGATCAACAGAATGACTGCTAGTGCATCACTCAGTATCTGCACTTGGTTTTCTAAAGGTGAAAGGATGGTGCTTGCCAAAATGGTTGGGACTGCAAGACCAATTATTGCCAAGAAAAGCATTGATGACTGAATGCCGATATTTTCCCTGCTAAAGGTTTGCTCTTTATATCTAAAGCCACCAGCAATAACGCTCAGCCCCAAGATGAGAAGTATATTGCCTATTATTGAGCCTGTAATAGACGCCTTTACAAGGTCTATGAGACCTGCGCTTATGGCAACCACCGAAATAATGATCTCTGCAGCATTTCCAAAGGTAACATTCAGAAGTGACCCTGCTGTGGGACCATAGTGAGTTGAAAGATGTTCTGTGGAATCACCTATCAGTTTTGCAAGCGGAATGAGTGCTATTGCTGACACTACGAATAGGACCAAATGATCAGCATGAGCAAACTCTAATCCGGCAGCTATTGGCGCAAATATTAGAAGGACGTAAATAGCTGAGGATTTTGATAGCTTGACATATTTGAGCAACTATGACTTTTCATATCAGTTGTGCAGCAGGCTTTAATTGTTTTTATGACAATCGTCTTATCTCTCTATCTATCTCTCAAGCATATCTTTAATGCCAGTACAAGCGAAGATTAAACTGCTGAATACATCAAACATCTTCGCTTGTACCCCGAATTTCTTCAAACCAGCCTATGAGTCTCAAATCATCTATCATGTGAGTCACTACAGTAGGCATACAATATTAGTATCAAATTTATTGCTAAATAATGATTCTATCTTCTATCTAGACTTCCTAGGGAGCAAGGTGCGATATGTTAATCAAAGAACAGTCATTGCCTGATTCCAGTTATCATCGAAAGCTGATTCGGCGTCTACCGAACCTACCATTTTGGCAAGATAGCTATTCTTTGATCCAAAGTCCTTGAGCGAATGTCCAATAGACCATCCTTCACCTCTTGTTAGAATAAACCTGTCATGTAATCCTGCGCCTTTTCTAATGCTTATCTTGTTGCCCAGCCTTGTCACTTCCTGCCTGACTGTGTGTTGGCGTCCTTGATATTATCCGTCAAAACCAGAATATCGATGCCGCTGGGAGCATTAGACAAAAGTTTGATTGTATCCGGTGAAACATAAGGGCCACACATCTTAAGATAAATGTCAAGCTGATTTTTTAGTATGTCGCTGAGTGAATTTTCACCTTGTTGCTTCTCTCCAGCTCTAACGAATACATGATCTTGGTACGACCCTTGCTCAATTACAAAAGATGTAACATTATTGCATTTCTTTCAGAACGTGGGGTTTTTTCCCTCTAGAGTTCCACCGGCTGGTAGCACCGGCCTTTAGCCCTATTGTAGTGAATTATGAGAGTACGTGAGATGGGAAATAATCTGTGGGCACGTACCATATTCCATATTTCTATTAGAGGCCTATTTATGGCATTACCGGTTAAAGGACCAGCGATCCAGTCTACAACTAGCTTGACTGACTTAAAGTAGTGTTGCTGTTTTGAAACTAAAAGTGCGGGGGGTGGGATTTGAACCCACGAATCCCTAAGGAACAGGGTTGCAGGAACCAGCCGGCTCATTCTAAGCTTCGCACTCTTTTTCTTTTTTCTGAAAAGAAAAAGAGACCTGCGCCGTTGACCGGGCTTGGCGACCCCCGCCCGCCTAAGAATGCAAGAACCAGCAGCCAAATTTATCTATTTATAGCTTGACAGCTGTAAAAAATAATAATATAAGCATGCAAGCAAGCAATGTCAGATCGCGGCTCTTTGGCACAAATGGAGTACGCGGAGTTTATGGTCAAGAGCTTACACATGATCTTGTGATTGATCTCTGCTATGCGCTTGGCACATATTTTGGCAAAGGGCCTATAGTGGTAGGATATGATGGACGCAAATCGCACCCCGTCCTGTCAAGACTTGTTAGGTCCGCTCTCAACTCTGCAGGGCTTGACACTGCAAACGCAGGTCTTATACCTACTCCATGCCTGCAGTACGCTGCAAAGCGCCTAGGATACTACGGAGGGGTCATGATAACTGCATCACATAATCCGCCCGAGTACAACGGGATCAAACCTACTGCGGCAGATGGCGTAGAAATTCCAAGGGAGGATGAGCTGAAAGTAGAGGATATTTATTATTCAAAGAGATTTATCAGGATAGATGGAACTGGTCGCGATTCTATTGATTACAATATTGTCAGTAGATACATTGAGGCTATGCTTGCCCTTATAGATGTCGACAGGATAAGGCAACGAAAATTCACTTTGGTAATGGATACTGGAAACGGCGTGCAAGCAGCCGTTGCTCCGCTTGTAGCAACAAAGCTTG
>JAICVG010000032.1 GCA_025935445.1 Nitrososphaera sp.
CCCATATTGTCCAAATTGAAGCCTTGGCCAGTTTCAACTAGTGTCAGGGCCATCAGAAACGAGGTTACAAACATCGCAAGCGTTATCGCTCCCTTGATATCCACAGTTCCTAAAACGTATGGCTTCACCTTATCAGGTGCAGGCTTGGCATTATAGTTGAAGCGCCAGATTGTAATAAATAGGACAATTGTTATCGGCACAGATGACAGGAAAGTAGCCCGCCAGCCAAAATTGCTGACTATAAATCCCCCCATCAGCAGACCTACTACGGCACCCGATGCAAACATTGACGAAATGATCCCTTGACCTATTGAAATTTTGTCTCTTGGGAACTGATCACGTATTATGCTAAAGGCAATGACAAACATGGATATCCCAATGCCCTGGATTGCTCTTGAGACAAAGAGCAAGTAAATATTCTCCACAAATCCTGCCATTGCTATGCCTACTGCATAAATCGCCATTATCACAAGCAGCACCTTCTTTTTACCGTAGATATCGGAGAGCTTCCCTGCTATTGGGGTCATAACAGCGCCAGGTATGAGATAGGCAGAGAGTATCCAAGATGATATGCTGTATGGTACACTAAACTCATTTATGAGGTCAGGCAACGCAGGAATCAACATTGTTTCTGCGTACATGACCATAGTTGCAAGGCTGCTCAGAACAGCAAGCACTTTCCATGCAGACATTGGAATTTTTGTTGTTGGCGGTCCCCCAGGATTATCTTCAAAAGTTCCCAAACAGATGTCGCCCAGTTGTCCTTGTAATGGTCTGAATTACCTAATTAAAAGGTGCGGAAAAGAAAAAACACACATAAGGAGAGTGGTGCAGAGAAATATAGTTTATCGTGTTTTATTATTATTGAGTTTTCAAGAAAGTAATTGACACGGTCCAATTCGAAATGAAATATATCATCACGATAGAGAGTTATTCAAGGACACTGATAAGTCATTATCAATTCAGCCAATAGTTGAAGCTAGGAATATTTAGTATTATTTTTCATTGTCACGGTGTATATTGCTATGATACAATTTCCATAATGATGCCATTAGGCCAGCTGAAAGCTTTGACTAATTATGAGCATTGTTCCGTTCAACGCCACTATCCTTACCTGGGTGTAAATTTTTTCTGCCTCCTTCTCATTTAACGTTGTGTCACATGAACCTCCTCGCTCATCCTTATAACAATTCTAATGGCTCGAACGTCTATTTCGCCACGATTACCTTAAGGATCGCTTGGATTTTCATACAGTGTCTGGCATAATGTAAAAGCTGTCAAATCATCGTCGTAGGCTTGCTAAAAAGTCTTCCTTCTGTATATATATACAGAAGCGAGCTTTGCAAACGACAGTAATGTCTCAGCTAATTGTGTTTGCGTCGGAGTATACCAGTCGTTGCCTTTTTACTGCATCCTACAGCAATATTGTGCGTATGTATGGATGGAGTCTCTCCAAAAGTCATGTTGATATTATCTTGGGCTTATACAAGAGGGACTACCGCATGGTCTTTAGTATTATGACGGTGTCTGTGTCAGACACCCCTTCTATCTTGCGTATATCGTCAATACACTTGTTGATGTCAGTTATTGCTGGCGCTGCAATAATGGCGGCTATATCATATTGGCCAGTTATTTCGTAGACTACTTTGACGCCATTTAGATTCATCAGCTGGTTAGACACAGCCGAACTGTCTGCCGTTGAAGCTACAGAGATTAGCGTTATTGCGCTTGTTTTGTCGCTCGCCCCAAGTTCAATGGTAAAGCGTTTAATGATCGTCCTATCAACTAGGTTCTTCACTCTTCGCCGAACCGCCGATTCGGAAAGTCCGATCTCATTAGCAATGTCGACAAATGCTCTGCGCGAATCTGCCTGCAAAATGCGTATTATCTTTTCATCAGTTTCATCTACCTCAGCTGACATTTCTTCTCTTTTCCTCGTTGGTTAATATAATATCTATTATATCAACTACGCGGGAAACCGTCATTTCGTCCATTACAAGTGGCGGAAGTAGTCTTAGAATATTTCTTCCTGAGTAAAGAATCAGCAGTCCACGGCGAATTCCGTCAAAGAGTATATCTTTGACGTCAAAGCGTAGTTCGACTCCAAGCATCATACCAATACCCCTGACCTGTCGAATTATCTTGTGCTTCTCCTGCAGGCGGTTGAGCCCCTCCTTAAAGTGCACGCCCATCTTTGCAGCATTATCAATCAGTTTATCATCGATCAAAGCTTCCATTGTGGCAGTGCCGGCAGCACATGCTATAGGGCTTCCGCCAAAGGTAGAAGAATGCTCGCCAAGCTTCATTGTATCCATTATCTCCTGCTTGGCAAGAACAAGCCCCATAGGTAATCCACCGGCTATGCCCTTTGCAAGGCACATAATGTCTGGAGTCGTGTTCCAGTTTTGACCTGCCCACATTTTGCCGGTTCTCCCAAGCCCTGACTGTATCTCATCAAATATAAGGACAAGGTTGCGCCGATTGCAGATCTCTCTGATCTTTGGTAGAAGATCATCTGGAGGAACGATGATGCCAGTCTCGCCCTGAATTGGCTCAAGAATTACACAACCAATTGTGTCGTCAATTACTTCTTCAAGCAGGGACGGATCGCTGTATGGAACAAACTTAACACCGTCCAATAGCGGCATGAACGACTTTCTGTATTTTTCGCTGTGTGTCACAGAAAGCGCACCAAATGTCTTGCCATGATACCCACCGTTCATTGCTATCACACCATGCCTGCCGCTGTACTTGCGTGCAAATTTCAGTGCAGCTTCGACAGATTCGGCACCGCTGTTGGCAAAGAATATCTTGTTCAAAGAGGGCGGCGCCACTGATGCTATCTTTTCCATGAATCTTAATCGAGTATCATTGTATGTAGACATGTGGGCCGTGATCAGTATCTCCGCCTGCCTTTTGATAGCATTTACCACTCTGTCGTTGCAGTGGCCAACCAGCGCGACTCCATAACCACCCATGCAGTCAATGTATTCCTTGCCTGCTGTGTCCCAGACCCTTGTACCCTTGCCCTTTGCAATATTCACTGGAAACCTCTGGTAAAGAGCCCCCACGTATCGGTCTTCGTCGTTCAATGTGGAACAATCACCGTACAATTTCTATGGGCTATTGCTGTAGATAACGGGTTTTCAACCTGGCCAGAAGCAATGACTGCCTCTTTTACTCCCATTTCAAGTGCCTCTATACATGCAAGGACCTTCTTGTCCATTCCAGACCCTATCTTCGGTAATGCCCCTTTTGCCTGACCCAAGGTCATTGAATTGACAAGTTTTTCATTTAGTAGTAGGCCATTTACGTCTGTGATAAAGATAACTTTATCTGCCTTAATGCCGCCTGCCACATACGCCGCAGCCCTGTCGCCATCCACATTGAGAAAATCAAATTCTTCGCTTAACGCAATCGGCGAGATCACAGGCACATAGCCACTGCGAACAAGGTCACTTACCAGAGCCCCGTCAACTGATGTTATCTTGCCAGTATATCCGCCGTCTATTATCATCTTTCTTCCTTTTTCATTTATGATGATAAGCTTCTTCTTTCTCTCTGCCTTCAATATGCCTCCATCTATTCCCGCAACTCCCACAGCATTGATATGCTGGCGCAACAGCATCTGGACTATTGCCTTGTTCAGCTTTCCTGACATGACCATAGTATAGATCTCGGCAGTCTCTTTGTCTGTATAACGGCTGCGCACACCGCCCGGCGACACAATGAACTTTTGCTTCTTTCCAAGCTTAGTTGCAGTGGCAGTGACTTCCTTGCCTCCACCATGTACCAAAACGAGCTTGTACTTTTCAGCTATTGACTTTATGTCTGCAAGAGCTGAGGAATGAAGCCCATCTACTACGCTTCCGCCTATCTTTGTGACTATCATACCGGCGTCAGTGGGGTATACATCAGTCCTTCTTTTTCACCATATCCAAACATCACGTTCATATTTTGTATTGCAGAGCCAGCAGCGCCCTTCATCAAGTTGTCAGAGGCAGAAAGTGCCACTATTCTCTGGTTGTACTCATCGATGTCAAATCCCACGTCGCAAAAGTTCGAGCCGACCACGAATTTGGGATCTGGAAACTTGTAGAGGCCCTTTTTGTCACGAATCAACCTCACAAAGGGCTCTTGCTTGTACGCGTTACGGTACATTTTCCATAGCTCTAGCTCCTCCACAGGTCTCTTGAGGAATGTGTGGTTAGTAGTGAGTATGCCTCTGACGATGTTGACTGCGTGGGGACTCATGCTGACCTTAATTTGCCTCTTTGCGATAAGCGAAAGCTCTTGTTCAATCTCACCAGTGTGCCTGTGTTTTGCAGGCTTGTAGGGTCTGACTACGCCATAACGCATCGCATGGTGCGTCCCTGCATTTGCCTTTTGGCCGGCTCCAGAGGATCCGATCTTGCTGTCCACTACAACATGCTCAGTATCTATGAGGTTATTTTCAATCAGTGGCATGAGGGCAAGAAGTGAGGTTACTGCCATGCAACCGGGGCAGGAGACCAGCTGTGCGTTTTTAATCTCTTCCCGGTGGAGCTCTGGAACTCCGTAAACTGACTTGCTGAGCATTTCAGGGAAAGGGTGCTCCCAGCCATACCACCTTACGTAGTCCTTGGGATTTCTGAGCCTAAAGTCTGCTGACAAGTCTATTATCTTCATTCCCCTATCGTATAGGTCCTTGACTATTTTGTTTGCCTTGCCGTGTGGTACTGATGTAAATACAAGGTCGCAACTGTCCGTCAGCTTTTCCATATCCATTGGAGAGAATGTAATGTCTACAAAACCCTTCAAGCTTGGGTGAACACGGTGCACATACTCGCCTGCCTTCTGCCGAGATGTCACCATACTCAGTTCTATTTTTGGGTGGGCGACCAGAAGCCGTAGAAGTTCTCCTCCTACATATCCGGAAGCGCCAACCACTCCAACTTTCATTTCTGAAATTCTCCTTGGCTAAAATGCATTTCTTTTAATTTTTCGCTTCAAAAATCCTCATTTATATTTTTTGGTCAGGTGTAACCATAAACAGATCAATAGTGACCAAAATGGGTCATTATTTTCTTGCTAGCTTGATCGCATAGTCGATCATTTCGTTTGGAATATCAGCCTTTGAAACGCTGGCAGCGCCGCGAAACTCTACTGTATTATTTACTTCATGAACCACCAGCCCACGATTCTTGTCTTCCATCATGTCCACGCCCAAGATGCCGCCTCCTACGGCTTTTGCAGCTCTTAGGGCTAGATCTTCCATCTCCTTTGTTATCGGCGCAAGTTCGACGTTGCCTCCCCGGGCAACATTTGTTCGCCACTCGGATTGCGAAGAATAGCGATAGATTGCAGTGACGGCTTGGTCGCCGATTACTATGCAGCGGATGTCGCGCGGCGGCCTATCAACCATTTCTTGAATATAATATATGCGCGAAAGTGGACTGTCATCCTCTTCCCTCATTTCAATTATCATGCTTGCAGTCTCGGGGTCACGCAGAGGATATATTCCCCTTCCCCACGAGCCCACTATCGGTTTGAGGACAACTGGAAACCCGGTCTTCTTGATACTTTCTAGCCCAGATTCTGCGCTAAATGCAAACTGTGTCTTTGGAGAGGGGATCTTGTTTTGTGCAAGCTTAATCGATGTTATAAGTTTGTTTCCACAGATCTGTCCCACCTCAAATCTGTTTATTACTTTGAACCCAAGAAATTCAAGGCAGGCAGTAAGGTACAGACCGCGGTAATAGCTTACGCTTCTCTGCAGTATCACATCTCCTAGTAGAAAATCCTTCGTTTTGCTATATGTACCAATAGTAAGTGTCTTTGCATCCACTATCTTCGATTTGATGCCCTTACTATGGGTTTTTTCATAGAGTGTCTTCTCCTCGAAGCGAACTTTGTCGCATATGATGCTCACCTCGACCATTATTGTCCCCAGTCTTCGCCTACTCTTTCAGCGGGCTTCAGCTTCAGGTTCTCGTCTGCCTTTGAGGCGATCTCATACTCGCCACCGCAGTCAGGGCAAGTTATGATCTCCCCGACCACTGCATCTTCTGGAACGTTGATTTCAGCTCCGCATTCTTGACATTCAACTTTTGATTTCATTTTCTACCTCCTTTTTGTTTTTTTTATCTATAGCTATGCCGGCAGTCACGGAATTAGCGATGACTGACTGCAACCCCCAAAGCTCTACGAACCCCTTTGCAAGACTCTGGTCAAACGTCGAGCCGGTGGCATAGGTTGCCAGGTTGTCTTTATATAAAGAATATTTTGATTCCCTACCAACCACTCTAAGCGATCCCTTTTCCATCTTTAGCCGAACTTTTCCTGAAACACGATTTTGTGTCGCATCTATAAACTTATCCAAGTCTGAGCGCAGCGGATCCTGCCATAGCCCCGAATATGCTAGCCAGCTCCACTGATTGTCAACTATCTGCTTGAATGCAAGCTCATGCTTTGTAAGTACCATTTTTTCTAGGTCCTTGTGGGCCTCAATTATTGCCAGGGCAGCTGGCGCTTCGTACACTTCTCGTGACTTAATCCCCACTACGCGGTCTTCAATGTGGTCGATAATACCGACGCCATGTCCACCAGCCTTATCGCTGATGTATTGAATGAGGTCAATGAGGGGGATACTTTTGCCATCCGCCGCTAAGGGGATGCCCTGATCGAATTCGATTTCCATATAACCAGCTTTATCATTCTGAAAATTGATAAATTCAAAAGCCTCTTCAGGTGGTTCAAAGTCAGCTTCCTCTATTTGGCCGCCTTCTAAAGCTCTGCCCCAGAGGTTGATGTCAATACTATATTTCTTTGCCTCTGAGCTTATTGGTATGTTCTGCTCTTTTGCAAAAGATATTTCAAGGTCGCGGGTCAGGTTGAGGTCGCGTATCGGAGCAATGATTTTAAGGTTTGGGCTAAGCGCATGCATTGTAACATCAAACCTAATCTGGTCATTGCCTTTACCTGTGCATCCATGGGCTATCGCAGTTGCACCTTCCTTCTTTGCAACTTCGACTGCTTTTGCAGCAATCAGTGGACGGGCAAGCGCGGTTGCAAGCGGGTACTTGCCTTGATATAGGCCATTAGCCTTGATGCTTGGCACTATATAATCTCGGGCAAACTCTTCGCGGGCATCGATATAAACATGTTTTATTGCACCTATTGCTCGCGCCTTCCTTTCAATCTCCTTAAAGTCGTCGTGCTGTCCGCAGTCTACAGTCACTGTTATCACCTCTAGATTGTGCAATGTCTGAAGATATCTTATGCAAACAGACGTATCTAAGCCGCCTGAGTAAGCCAATATAACTTTGCCATTATTTCCCAATTACATCCGTTTGCGTTTCGAGCATTACATTTATATTTTTTGGTCAGGAATGACCTAAATTACGGTGATATTGACCCATGCTGGCCAACAATCAAAAATCGATAACAGAAGCTGTTAGAGAGATGGTCGGCGGCGATCTCTCATTTCAGGACTCGCTCCAGCGTGATTACTGTAACATCAGTGCGCTTGCCCGTTTAATTAAGCCGCAAATAGACCATATGCTTAGCAAAGACACCAGTATAGAAAGCATCATCACTGCGCTAAAGCGATCAAAGTATGATTATAATGTACAGGAAAAGCCCATCGCATCAATATTGGCAGCTAGTACGATAACTGTCAACACAGATGTCGCAAAGATCTCAGCCAAGAAGAGCAAAAAGACGATTGAAAAGGTTGCTAAAGCAATGATCCAGGGTGCTGGCAATTTTATCAGCATGTCAGAAAGCATAATGTCAATTACTCTTGTCTTTGATGATCTTTTGCTTCAAGATGTCAAAGTTATGTTTGCCTATGACGATATCCTCGAAATGGAAAACGGCCTTGCAGCTATCATTGTACACAGCCCAGAAGATATTATCAAGACGCCAGGATGCGCAATTGCTTTCTATAACCAGCTTGCTAGGAGGCACATAAACATTGAGGACACTGTGAGTTGTTATACTGACACTATAGTACTTGTAAAGATGGAGCAGGTCGGAAAAGCCTTCAACGCACTTACTGATTTGATATCGAATTCAAGGAAGATGGCGAAGAAAAAGCGCCGGTAAAAAGGGTTTTATTTTGCATAATATCAGGTAACTTATGTACCGGCGCTATACACTTGATGAGATCAAGCGCAAGATTATTGACGTTTTGCAGAGCGCCGGAGGCACAGGACTATCAGGAGTAGAACTCGCAGACAGGATTGGCATCAACAGGATGACAATTACGAAATATCTTGATGTCATGCATGCCATGGGTCTTCTCAAAAAGAAAAAGATAGGCAATGTAAACATATGGTTTGTACAAATTGGAGCTGGCGATATTGAATTCCCGATTAATTATATCCAAGTTCAGCAAAAGCTGATAAGCGCGATTCTGGCTGGTGACGAAGATCATGCCCGGAGAATCTTGCTGAGCGTCATGAACTCTAATGTCGACCAAGTTAGAGTCATGACAGATGTCGTATTGCCTGCAGTTAACACCATAGGCGAGTTGTACAGTAGAGGGAGATTGAATAAGACAGAACGGAC
>JAICVG010000257.1 GCA_025935445.1 Nitrososphaera sp.
CTTTCCATCAAAGCCGTACATAGAAAAGCCGTTAAGCCGTCTTACTTGGTGTTTCTATTTCTCTCTGTTGTGTGTTAACCTAACCGACTTAGTTCTCTTCATGTAACGATCAGCCTTTCAAACAAACCCATTGACTCTTTTCTCTACCATCTAATGTCGCCTTATAGCTGGTTCTACAAAGGCTAGTTATCAAAAGGTACTTGTATGAAACAAAATACAAAGAGTGGCATGCAAGTGAGGAGGGGCTTGGTTTTCATCTACTCCATAAAGTGGACACTAACTAAAAAAATCTCCTCAGAAAGCTCGTTGTGGCCCCTCCTGAAAGCAGGTCGCCTCCTATAAAGAGCCCTATTGCCCCTGCCATTGTCAACACCCAGACGATCTTGTTCCATCCAAATATCTTCTGGCCATCAAGCCCCATGAAAGGTATCATGTTAAAGAAGCCAATAAAGCCATTGAACCTTACTCCCACTAGCAGAATCGGGCTTGCAGAGCCCATAGCAGCAAGTATAAGGTAGACGCATAGGAAGCCTGTGCCCATTGCTAAGTTAGTGAGAGGTCCAATCAATGAGACTCTGCCGCTGCGAGCCACACTGAGATTGCCGCTGATCATGACTGCCCCTGGCGCTATGAACTTAAACGGAAAGAATGGGAGAGCAGAAATAGCCGTGACCACCGCGCCGTAGAACAATACACGAAATTCTGCCCAAGCCCTGTAGAATTGCGCAAGAAACTTGTGTCCTAGCTCGTGTATAACGAATGCGCTGATAAAGATGGCGAGGAAATCCCATCTAAATTGGAACCTGTACAAGGACATGCCAACTGCTGCTACTAGGGCCGTCGCTATCACCAAGTGAAGAATCTCGACCTTGGAGAAGCGCAGGTAAATCGTCTCATGCAGTGAAGATCTAATGCGTACTTGGGGAGAAGCGGCTTTTCCCTCTATACGCTCTAGAAATTCACGATCCTTCCCCGGTTGCTCAAGATAATCCTGCAGAAAAAAGCAGTTATGGTTGGGGGGCAACCGATGAATAGAGCAGAAGGTCTCTTTGCAGTAGCGGCATCTGAAAGGCATTGATTCTTCTATGCCACACAAATCACAATGCATCTAGTGCAATATGCCATACGCATTAACTCCCTATTAAATGAAGAGGATTATTGTTGTCTATTCATTGATGTCCCCTACGTCTTTATTCTTAATAAAAACAGTCATGTCCTATGTAACCTTCTATGAGATTCAGAAGAAAAGATCTTTTTCAGAAAGGTGGCGGCTAACTTTGTCTTCTGAAATGGGTCTCGATAAAACTCTTAATTATGGCCATATTGTGTCAAATATTGTATATCCTCTCACTTTCTTGAGAGAGCTTTTTGGATACATTCCTCCAACAAGTTTTGCTTCATGCATATTATTACATCTGCTGCACTGATCACTAATTGCGCTTAGAATCGCCAGGTATTCAATAGCGACATCTTATTGACTCTTAAGCTCGTGTTTAAAAATGCTATTCGCCGACTATTACATCTGAATGGTGTTCAATATAATGCCTGTCAGCCTCATCTTTTGTCAGAAATTCCTTTGCGCAGTCCCTGCATCGGAAGGTGCCAGACTCATATTCAGACATCTGTCTGGAAATATTAACCGAAGGTGATAATATATAGCTATAACCATCTGTTTTATTAGGCCATGGAACTATACCCGGTGTGAGCAAATTTGAAAATCGATTATGAACTTCTAAATTCAGTGTGTGAGGAAGTTCTTGCAAAGCACAGCTCGATCAGGTGGACAGGAATAGTAAATAAGAACGGTGTCATATTGGCACAGAAGACTAGAAAAGCGGTAAAGCTTCTGCTCTCCGAGGAAGAGAATGAAGAATACGCTGCAACAGCCATCGCTAGGCAAAAGACAAGGGGCAAGTTTGAACCTAAGATCGGCAAGATGGTGTACTCATTCGGCCGATATGAACTACTGCACCGCGCTACGCTGCCAATAAATGAAAACTATTATCTGTTAATGACTTTGGACGTTGAAGAAAAGAATTTTGACTCGATCATAATAGACAAGATCTTGCCAGTCATAATCAAGATTAAGAGCCGCTTTGTCACTACGGATGATTCAGTCTGAGCTTCATGTAGGCATATGCGTTCAACTTGCTTTATCTGCAAGCTAAAGGAGAAAACAAAAACGAGCAATGAGAACTATATAATAATATTATGGAAGAGACAGGCTTATCGATACTTTATTATTCGCTACTTTTAGTTCGGCGTGTAGATCTTTATCCGCACCGCTCAACAACCTAGCTGACCAGTGACTTATTTATCTGAACCTATCTTCCTTCTTGTCATATCGCTCTGTCAAGATATTCTGGGTTTTCTTGTAGTGCCTTGTTATACGCCTTATTTGTCAACCTGTCTGCCTCTCTATTCTTTTCCCTAGGTACCCACCTTATCTGAATGTCTTGAAATTTGCTCTTAAGTAGAAGAACCTGCTTGTAAAGCGAGATTATTCTTTTTGCCTTCACCTTGTAATCGCCTCTCAGCTGATTGACGATAAGCTGAGAATCGCTCTTGATCTCAACCTTGGCGGAGCCAAGATTGTTTTCCAGGAGCCACTGTAACGCCTTGACAAGGGCCGTATATTCGGCAACATTGTTGGTAGAGTCCTCTGAGAAAGGCTCTCCCGCAACGCCATAATCGCTATAAATGGTTCTACCGCTGCTTTTGACTACAAAAGCATAGCATGAGATGCCGCCTGGGTTTATTGGCTGACAGAGGCCATCAAAGTAAACTTCTATCAACAAAACTCATTATTGGCTGCCCACAGATATGTCTGTGTCGCCTAATTAGCAGAAGTGGAACTGGATGGACTCTTTACTTCGATATCCAGCTTCTGGAGCAGAAGGTTTCATTCGAGCTCAAGACTTTTGCTTTGGGTATCTGAGACTAAGGTCTACCATACAGGTTTGCAGTTTCTAGACTAACTGCCCGCTTATCAGCTAAATAAGTAGATGTACACTCTGGACACGAATGGACATCTTAAACCTCAAATCCTAAAGCTAAAAATCAGACAAATAAAAACAAGACTTAAGTTCGCCATCTAGCTGCTGACAAGCTATCTTGAAAATACACAGTACGATGCGAATGAATTTATTAGATCTAAAAA
>JAICVG010000074.1 GCA_025935445.1 Nitrososphaera sp.
GTCAGTGCGCACTTAGACATTTTGATTAAAATATTTACCTTGCATCCTATCAGAGTCTCGGTTTGGAGAAGTTGTATGCTAGTCGTGATAAAGAATGGTCTGGACGAGAATCTTACAAAATCAGATCTTCTTTATGCTTGTCCTAATTCAATAAGAAGCCTCAATGTGAGTGTTGCAATGTTATTTTGTCCGTATTTTTAGCATAGTATCCAATTGACAAGGACATTTGACAAGGACATTGCCAAAAGCGCTTAGGAGTTGGGCAGGCCTGATGATATAGACGCGCTGTTCGAGCAAGTAACACGGCACAAGCTTCTATGAGAGATCGACATGTTATTTTCAGGCAAAGTAATAGAGCCAAAGCTTAACAAATTGGCGAAAAAAATGACTGCATCGAAATTTACATACCCATCTATTGCAGAATTAATATTGTTTTTCTTGCAATGTATATATCGAATTGCGGCTAAGTAAGGGATAATCAAGTAACCGCAGTCATATCTATATTCTTCTAAGACACTGGAAACGTTAATAGTAATTGCCTTGCTGGCTCTTATTATTGGAAAGCACAAACTTGAAGGATTATTTGGTAAACACTCCGGACGCTAAAGCATTTCTGGCTCCAAACTCTTCCGATCAAGAGCTCGTGACCCGGGCAAAAGAAAGACTTACAGAGAATGGGATTCATCAGGACAGGATTGAGATTAACTATGACGTACAGCAGCTGAGGACCGGCGATATTTACATAAGCTATGATCCACCTGACCTTATAGTCAGAGTGGTATATGAAAAAAAGCCAAACGGCATGGTCAAAATGAAGAGCGTGGCTACAATCAAACTCTAAGCATCTTACTGAGCGTTTCTTTCAAACTGTCTACATAGTATTTGCTTTCAGTTCCATCCTTCATAGATCTGAGGATTACTTGACCTGTGGCAATTTCATTTGGTGCTACAATTACTACAAACGCTGCACCTTTATTCGAAGCATACTCTAGCTGTTTTCTGAGTGTCCTTCCAAGCATATCGTAATCGACTGATATGCCACTTGTGCGTAGAGATGAAACCAGCTCAAGCGTCTTTGCTCTGAGATCTTCAGTTGCATTTGCGACATATGCAAGTGGTCTTGGGGATTGTTTCAATATGCCATGCCTCTTAAGGGCCGTCACTATCCGCTCCACTCCTCCAGCAACACCGGTGGCTCCAATATCTTTTCTTCCAAACGCTTCAGTGAGTCTGTTATACCTTCCTCCGCCAACGAGTGCTCCAGAATCAGTGGCTTCGTCAAATGCTTCAAAAACTACTCCAGAATAATAGTCAAGTCCTCGCACTATGCCAAGGTTAATGCGTGCTCCTTCTACCTTCTTTGCATTTAGCGAGTCCATCAAGCCGACGAACTGCTGCCAGCTGTCAAGCCCCGTTACGTCAGCCTTGCGGGCAACTTCGTTTACATTGCCCTTTAGTTTTGACAGTTCTATCAGAGCCTGCATTTTTGCAGGCTCTATTTTGTCCTTGTATTCTGCAAGTACGGCCTGCGCCCCCTTTTTTGGTACCTTGTCTACTGCACGAAACATTTCAAGCATCGCCTCTTCGCTAGAAATACCAAGTTTTTTTCTGATGTACTGCTCAAGAAGCTGCCTGTCGTTTATCTCGATTGCTACCTTTAGGCCCAGTGTTCTGAAAAATGTGTAAACAAATTCAATTACTTCAGCATCTGATTCTTGGCTGAATGGGCCGTACACTTCGATATCCCACTGGTGGAAGTAGCGGTAGCGCTCGGCTTGGGGCTCATCATACCGCCACACACCTGCAAACGAAGCCAGCTTGACTGGCATTTTCAAATCGCGCCTTGACTCAACATATCGCGTTAGACCGATAGTAAGGTCAAAGCGAAGGGCGACATCCCTGCCTCCCTTGTCCTTGAAAGCGTAGATTTCGTTTGAAATCGCAGCACCACTCTTTGCCTCTAGTGTAGCAAGCATTTCAAGAGGAGATGGCTCTGTGAGTTGGAAGTTGAACAGCCGCGCTATTTCAAAGAACCTATCGCGGACATAATTTATGTTAGCATACTCTTCAGGATCAAGATCCCTCATGCCTCGGGGAAGTTCTAACCTGGCCATACCAGTAGCCAGCGGTGCGTTAACATTTAGATTTTGCGACATTTTGGCATGGAATAACGCAATAAATAGTCGTCATTTGTTCATCATTGTATTGGCAGGCGGCTACCGATTCCTTGATCATATGACAGATGCCGTTATAGAGGCTTACGGCACCACGCTAGAGGAAGCCTTTGAAAACGCTGCCAAGGCTCTCTGCGACACAATGATCGACTTAAAAACTATCAGACCCAAAAGAGAGATTAAATTTTCTACCAAAGGGAATGATCTTTATTCGTTACTCTTCAACTGGCTAGACAAAGTGATGCTTTTGCTGGTGGCAGATTGGATAGCTATGTCTCAATTTTCTGTCAAGATAAACCAGCAAAACAACAGCTATCTGCTTGAAGGCTCTGCAAGAGGAGAACCGCTTGAACTGGACAGGCATCGCTACAAAGTGGAAATCAAGGCAGTAACATATCATGAAATGGAGATCAGGCAAGAAAAGGGTATGATCACCGTAAGGTTCCTGCTAGACCTCTAAGCACTCATAAGATTTTTACTTTGCTGAAATCGTCAGGGCACTAAACAGAAAAATTATCCAAAAGAAAGAGATATCAGATCCGCGCCGCTGGGCTTTGGATACATTGTATGGACAAAAGCTAAAGAGAAAAACCATAATAGGCAGCGTTTTTCAAGTTTTGTCAGAGACGCACCACATTATCACAGGGTCTCAATTATTGACTCTTTATTATCACGATGTTAGCCAAACCACTGTTCAAGCGACTGGTTGCGGTTTGTTATGGATTTTTGCAGCTTGTCAAGTGTGCTACTCACTCTATCTGTTGAAAAGCTTTTCTTGACACAAAGAAAATCCAGTACATTTTCACGATTGACTGCGCCAAATTCAACCTTGTCTACCTTTGGTTCTTCAGGGTCGAGAAAGATGTTGCGTATCTCTTGGTAGGGCACTTGCGTAAGCAAACTCTTGATTTTTTTAACATCTTCCAGCCTACCATTTTCCTTAATTAATTTGATTGCAGTCTTTGGGCCAATACCAGGAAAGCCGCCAGGATTGAAATCGGTGCCGATAAGTATGCCGACATCCACTATCTGCTCGTGTGTCAGGCCAGTCTCATGCAACACCTTATCATACTCAAGTATTTCAGGCTCGATATCAATGTAGCTGTTACGGTTTGGCACCTTGCGCTTGCCGCTGATTGCCAGATTGCGCACTAGCTTTTTGGCTCCAAACAATATTGAATCATAATCTTGGCTTCCAACTGCATAGGCCATATCATGCCTTGTAAGGTATGAGGCTGCCGATTCGCCCTCAGAGGGTGCCTGAATATATGGAATGCCAAGATAGGAGAGCAATTTTTTTGAATCTTCCACCATCTCCGGAGTCAGGACTGCCGTGCGTGTACTATACTTGCGTGCGTCCTCCATCCTACCCTCTTCAATTGCAAGATGATACTTTTCTGTCGCTTCTTTTTTCAGCTGGCTTCTGCGCTCTATTTCAGCGATCTTGAGCTCGTTTGCCTTGCCGTCAAAAACATAGACGGGCTTGATATTATCCATCAGTAGATTGGCGTTCCTATAGAATAGGCCGCTCAGGTGGCTCGTTACTTCTCCCTTGCTGTTGGTAAGCAGTTCCCCTGTCGGGCCCCTTATAATGCTGAGGAACTGGTAAATCGTATTGTAAGCATCAATTGCAACAACCTTGCCTGCCAACTCTGTCAATTTGAGCGGTCTAGGCGTCACCAGTGGCTTGAGGTCTAGGCCCATTTCTTGCTATCATATAATACACAGAATGGCGCCACAAAAACTTTAACTCTGCATTACCAGAAATCGTACGCCAAGAAACTAGGCAGGTATCGCCATTGTAATTAATTACAAAAAAGCAAAAAGGATCAATGATATTTAATGACACTTTGCCACATACCAAAAAGTATTGGCCTTTCTTAGAAGGGCATAAGAGAGGAATACACTACAATAAAGACCTTTTTAATGATAATACACACTTTATATCCTTTTCCAAGGAAGATTTATGCTAAAACCAGTGACATTCATCTAATGGCCGCTTGCCAAGGACTTACAAAATAGTACGAATAACAGCACATTCAACAACGATTTCGATAACAGAAAGGGTAAAATGGTAATCCTCGAATTGCCAGCACATATCACTCACACTGCTTTAGCATATCGTGTTCAGCTCAACAACAACAAAAAAAATGAGCTATTGCTTATAGGTTCTCAACGTTTGAGTTATCCATTTAACATCTTCCTTTGTCTTTGCCAAGCGCCCAATCTTTATACAGTCACGGATGTCCTTTGACTTGAGTTTTGTCCATACCGCCTCCGCTATTGCTGCAGCGACATCAGGTGTTACCCCTTCACGGCCAAGAATGTGAGCGCATACTTCTTGGAATGAGCTAAATGAGTATTGTTTGAAGTGGAGCACGACAAACCTTGATAAAAGCGGCGTCAGCATTTTGTCAGTGGCGTTGCTTGATGCAAAGACCCATGTCTTTAGGTGGGTGTTACGCGTCTTTTGGAACTTGGTTTCCGCTAGGATGCCTGCCTCCATCAGGCTCAGTAGCGCCGTCTGATCCTTCATTGGCATATGTTCTATCTCGTCCACAATCAGGTACCGCGGCCTTTTATCAAACAGATAATCTATCATGCCGGACTTAGTGCTGTGGCTTCCAAGCGTAAAATATGAGCGTTCAAGTCTCATGCATTCAACCATGAAAAGCGTCTTGGCAGACGCTGGCGGGCCAACAAGCAACAAGTGAACAGGCTTTTCAGAAGAAAGTGATAGATGAAATATCCTTTTTACATCGCTGTAACCTACTATGCTCTCAAATAGGGGCTCCGGTTTAATGGCGGTCAGCCTTTCGATTCGGGGGTTGATCATGTGCTCTTCGCGCGTTGGAACTGGCAGCTTCTCTTCAGACACTTCACATCATATACATAGATAATAGATTTTAGAGGTTCCTACTAAACTGTAATATCTACAAGCTGAAATTTTCTAGACTCTAGTTGACAAATAAGCGTATGGCACCTATTGTTTCGCCCGTCAATTTGACGGTATAGGCTGCGGAGTCCGCAGCGGATATTTTTGAGAGCTGGTCAAGGAATTGAGCCTTGTCTTTACCACGCTCATATGTACCTCCAGACTCCTTGACGCAAAGTGGGAACTTTTGCATCTTGATACCCTTTGAGATAAGGTGTCCGATAAAGCATCGATAGGCATCAATATTGTACCAATCCCAGCCGCGCTCCTCACTGTATGCTATCCACACATCTATTGTATTTTGAAAAAACGCCTTCTGGCGCAGCTCTTCAAGAGTCATGTATTAAAAGTCTGCCCTGCGCATTTTGCTTCCGCAGCGTGGGCAAGCTCCACCCTTGAACCTATGGCCGCAGGCTATGCAGATATAGTTGATCCCTCCACCTGCACCGAGCATGCTGCCAAACCCTCCTCCGCCGCCACCCATTCCCATACGGGCCATCATACGCCTGCGCATGTAATATGAAATACCTATGAAGATTGCGATTGCTGGAATGAGCCCCCACAATCCAAGCCACATTGTAAATAGCAGACTTATGGCAAGAGATACCATTATCCATGCCATTTGCTGACCTATCCAGTTCAATTAGTTATCGCTTGATATTGGAATTATTCTTTTATTAAGTTTTCCAGCTGAAGTACTATAAAATCAAGACATATACCAAATAAGCATAAGATAAAAATGTACATTAGCATCGTCACAAATAATTAACAACATCATCTTTGTCTCGTTTTATTACTTTGTAATATCCAGATAATATCATGTACACTCACTTAGTTCCCTCTTATGCTCGCTGTTGTACTGATGCCCTTTGAGGGTTATTATTTTCGAGAATTATAGTATATTAGAAAAAAAGCGTTCAAATCTATATTGGACTATCCTAATCAAATGTAGTTGTGGCAGGATCTCTGCTTTAGAGTCTGGCTTTTATAAATATAGAA
>JAICVG010000056.1 GCA_025935445.1 Nitrososphaera sp.
CCGTCACCTCTCCTTTATGGTCTATGCCTATTGACTTGAGATGATTTATTTCGGTTAACGAAGCTCTGCCTATCATGACAAAGTTAACCTCTGGGCGAAGCTTCCTTAAAGCTGACCAGATTTTATCGATACCGTCGAGCTTTTCAATGCGTCCAATGCAAAAAAAATCAATATCCTTTTGAGCGTCTGTATTAATGGTGAGTCTATCTACACCTGTGCCAACTATTCGTATTTTGCCAGAGCCAAGAGGCAAATTATGCCCTCCTCCTCGTTCTTCTTCTTTCTTGATATCGCTACCGGTTATGCCATATAAGGAGCAGAGTTGTTTAGCCGACGTGCGGCTAACTGTTAATATCATATCCGAGTTTCTAATCATAATCTGAGTTAATTTTTTTATAATTGAGTTGTACCGCTTTGCAACTGCTCTAGTAAAATGAGACTCTATCTCAGAAATTCGATCTGGCAGTATTCGGGGTTCATAATGATGAAAGACTATTACTATCCTTGTATGCGGCTGGAAAACCCTAAGAAGGCCCCAGAGGATTATGCTTGCCTCACCCCAGCTATCCAATAACGCTATGTGGGGCAGAGTCAAAAGGCCACGGGCGGCGTCATAAAAATCTCTTATCAAACACGGTACGATGTTTCTAACAATTTGACGAGTATTGAGTTTCGCACTGATAGATCGTTCGCTGCTTATATTCCTGATGTCTACCACCCCTAACTTACTAATTGAGTCTGAAACTCGTTTTAACCAGAGCAAGCCCCCTACTTGAGGGGCTTTTGCGGGATACCCAAAGACAAGGAGCCGGGGAGTCTCGCTTCTTCCATAATAAATTCTATCTTTTCTAGTCGCCAATTATTGAAATCACGTAACTTTAAGTGCATATTTTATATCGCATGCAAGCTATTTCAAGACATCTGGATCCTCAATAAGTAGATTTTATAATGCTATTATTTGAGGACTTTGAAATTAGCAGATCTTCTATAACTGTGGCTAAACTGTATTTCTGCAGCAAAAACATAAAAGCAATATCAATATGGAGAGAATAATTGCTAGAGTCTGTGTGACTCACCACAGAGTCTCGCTTGCTATCATTTCGCGTTAGAAGCCAGAATGGGCTTCTACATGTATTATTTCCAGCAGCAGTTAAGTAATTTGTCGGTCAGAGCGATATATTGTTCTGTAATGCCAGAAGATAATGAACGCAGATTCTATAGAGGTTCAGCAAGATGGATTATTATTGGAATTGTTGCAGCATTGGCTGTTATGTTTGTGGTTGTTGTGGCATTTGGCTCAACACTATTTCCCAGTGGCCCTAGAACAGGAGGAATGCAATCAGAGACTGCAGATCAATCCGCGACGAGTGGTCCTGGACATAACACTACAACAGGTGGGGGGGATGAACCTTTGGAAAGTCAGGAAGAAGAAGCTGTTGCTGGCACCGGTCCAGGCGCTGAGCAAATCCCGGACTCAGATATCACTTTTGGCAGAGAGACAAGTACTCAAGACACACCTACAGCTGGACAACAGGGTCTGAATAATACCGGAAATGGCACAAATGGTGGCCTTGAAAACCCATTAAGTGAAAATATAACTAGCTTGACTGGAACATGATGATAGAACATATATATACATATATACAGCTATTATTGACTTACTTTCGTGGGCTTTAAATTCTAAAGGATGGCTAGCAGCTTGTAATGTAGATCTGCGCTAACACACGCTCGCTTCACATGCTTGGATAATACAAAATATATATAAAACATAACGACGTTATATCAAGCATATGAGTTCAAAAGAAAACCTTAACATGGATTATAGCAAATATGACTTTAAAGATTCAACTGAGCTTTACGTTTACCTCAGCAAGAAGGGCCTTTCAAGGGGCACAGTCGAGGAAATTAGCAAGATGAAAGGCGAGCCAGACTGGATGAGGGAGTTCAGGTTAAGATCATACGAGGTCTTCCTCAGTAAGCCTATGCCAAATTGGGGAGGAGATCTGTCCAAAATTGACTTTCAGAATATTTACTATTATGCCAAAGCATCAGAAAAGAGCAGCAAGAACTGGGAGGACGTTCCGGAATCAGTAAGGAACACCTTTGAAAAGCTTGGTATTCCAGAGGCTGAGCGTAAATTCCTTGCAGGAGTCGGTGCACAGTACGAATCTGAAACTGTTTATCACAATTTAAGGGAGGACTTGCAAAAGCAAGGCGTAATTTTCGCCGATACTGACACGGCATTAAAGCAATACCCTGACATTGTCAAGAAGCACTTTGGCAAGGTAATCCCGCCAGAGGACAACAAGTTTGCCGCCCTTAATAGCGCGGTATGGTCTGGCGGCTCATTCATCTATGTCCCGCCAAACGTCAAAGTGGAGCTTCCGCTACAGGCATATTTCAGGATTAATGCGGAGAACATTGGCCAGTTTGAGAGAACGCTTATCATCGCAGACGAGGGCGCCGAAGTGCACTATATCGAAGGATGCACAGCACCTGTCTACACCACAGAATCGCTTCACTCTGCCGTTGTGGAGTTAATTGCCAAGAAAGGCGCCAAGATACGCTATACTACAATTCAGAACTGGAGCAAGGATGTCTACAACCTTGTGACAAAGAGGGCCTATGCTTATGAGGGCGCGAAGGTCGAATGGATCGACGGTAATCTCGGCAGCAAGCTAACGATGAAGTATCCTGGCGTATACATGCTTGGCAAGAACGCACATGCTGAGGTCATATCAGTAGCATTTGCAGGGAAGGATCAGCACCAAGATGCAGGAGCGAAGGCAGTCCACCTTGCGCCAAACACTACTTCTAGAATAACTAGCAAGTCTGTGAGCAAGGATTCGGGCAGAACAACGTACCGGGGATTGCTCCATGTCGCAAAGGGTGCGACAGGCGTCAAGTCAAACGTAAGGTGCGATGCACTACTGCTGGACGAGCACTCTAGAACCGACACTTACCCATACATTGAGGTTAATGAGGATGACGCGACTATTACTCACGAAGCAACAGTAGGCAAGATAGGCGAGGACCAAATAATCTACTTGATGAGTAGAGGATATTCAGAGTCAGACGCGCTCTCATTGATCATCGGTGGATTCATGGAGCCATTCACAAAGGAGCTTCCAATGGAGTATGCGGTAGAGCTTAACAGGCTAGTCAAGCTCGAAATGGAAGGCTCAGTCGGTTAAGTCTCATACCAAACTCTATCTTACATCTTTTGTGATCCCACTATGGCGACCGCTACTACTACTCTGTCCTCAATTGACAGCGGGCATATTGATCTAATAGCAGCTCAAGAGCCCAGCTGGCTTGCTTCGATACGCAAGCAAGCCTTCTTACAGTATCAGTCACTACCTACCGAAGTCTCGCCGCTCTACTCAAAGTATTCAGATATAACCAAGATAAAGCCAGAAACCATACATTTCGCATCGCAGACGACAAGGCCTGCTGCTGCACTCAGCAAAGACCTCGCTGACAGGTTAAAAGAGGTCGAGCAGGAGACAGGAATTCTTCAGGTAGGTCAAGAAATAAACAAGATCTTCATCCGCGATAACGTCGCCAAGCAAGGTGTCATCCTATCGAGTATCAAAGACGCGCTGACTAGTCACAGCGACCTCATTAGATCGCACATGAGTGCAAATCAGCTGAATTATCTGGAGGACAAATTCCTTGCACTTGAAGGGTCAGCTTTCCACTCTGGCATTTTTATTTATATTCCAAGAAATGTCATGCTTGAGGAGCCAATAAGGATAATTACCTCTCTTGCAGACGATGGGACTTCGCTGATATCAAGAAACATCGTTGTAGCAGATATCGGCTCAAAAGCAACGGTTGTGCAGGAGATATATGCGCCTGGCTCATCAGGGAGACAAGATGTCCAGCAGGGGTATTTTGAATTAGTTGAGACTCACGTCAATCCAAATGCACATCTGGAATTGGTGACTCTACAGGCAATGGGTCATGACACTGTCAACGTTTCAAACAGGAAGGCATTTGTCGAAAGGGATGCTAAAATGTCTTGGTATATAGGCATGTTTGGGTCGTTGCTTTCACGCTACAAAACAGACAGCATCATGAAAGGGCCTGGTGCCTCTTCAGAGGACGTTGAGATAGTCTTTGGGATAGGCAACCAATCCTTTGATGTCACATCTAACCTTGTCCACCGGGCACCTCATACTAGAGGGAGGGTACTTGTTAAATCAGTGCTCAAGGACACTTCAAAGTCTTTGTTCAAAGGCATGATTAAGATAGGCAAAGAGGGCAGAGGTACGGAATCATACCTAGCAGGACATGCAATCCTTCTTGACAGAGGTGCCAAGTCAGATGCAATACCTGGCCTCGAAATAGAAACTAATGAAGTTAAAGCCACACACTCTGCCTCTGTAGCCCAGATGGATGAAAACCAGATCTACTATCTAATGACAAGAGGCCTCAACAGGGAAGGTGCAAAGCGTGAAATTGTAGCTGGCTTTCTTGAGCCGCTGTCCAGAAAGATGGGTCCGACCATCAGAGCATGGATCAACTATCTTATTGAGAACAAGTGGCTAGGTAAGCAGTTAATGCTTAGGAGAGATGAGGCAATGGAACAGATACTGGAAGTTGAAAAGTCGCGCTATCGCGAGACCCAGGACTTGTTTGAAAAACACTACAAGTATAGGTAGAGAGGAGTAGCTGGTTGGGGTTATGTCAGAAGAAGAACAAGAACAATGGGTAAAGGTATGCAATGAAAAGTCACTGAAAAATGGTGACATGCTAGATTTTGATCAGGACAGCAAAAAAATTCTCATCTCCAAAATAGGAGGTAATGTGTATGCCACCGACAGAATATGTACACACGCCTACGCCGATTTGTCCACGGGAATTATGAACGAGGAGGAAAAGACAGTGACATGTCCATTACACTTATCTGCGTTCAAGCTTGATACTGGCATTCCGCAGAACCTGCCTGCTGAACAGCCTATTAAAACTTACAAGGTTAAAATACAGGACAACTCAATTTACATCAAGCTGGACTAGTGAAATGATGCAAAAAGGTGCTCTCAATATCGAAAAAATAAGAGAGGACTTTCCTATCCTCAAGCGTAAGGTTAGCGGAGGCAAGCCACTTGTCTACCTTGACAATGCCGCCACTACACAAAAACCTCTTGCAGTCATTAATGCCATCCGTGATTACTACATGAATTACAATTCCAACATTCATCGTGCTGTGCACCAGCTTGCAGAAGAGGCTACACTTGAATTTGAAAAGACAAGAGAAAAGGTGGCAGACTTCATCAATGCCAGATCCACTGACGAGATTGTTTTTACTCGTAACGCCACGGAAGCCATAAACCTTGTCGCCTACTCGTGGGGCAGGACCAATGTTAAAAAGGAAGATAGCATAGTCATCACGGAAATAGAGCACCATAGCAACATTGTGCCGTGGCAGATACTGACTTCTGAAAAAAGAGCCAAGCTGGAATACATAGGAACTGACGACAACGGCTACCTAAAGCTTCAAGAATACATGGATTATCTTGACAGTAGTAGTAAAAAAGTAAAGCTTGTATCAGTGTCACACATGTCAAACGTACTTGGCACTATTGTTCCTGTAAATGAAATAATCAAGATGTCACACGAAAAAGGCATCCCTGTTGTTGTCGATGGTGCGCAATCAGTCCCTCACATGCCGGTAGATGTCCAAAAGATGGACTGCGATTTTATGGCTTTCTCAGCGCATAAAATGCTTGGTCCGACAGGCGTTGGCATATTGTATGTCAAGAAAGAGATTCTTGAAAAGATGCCGCCCTTTTTAGGCGGAGGCGACATGATAAAGGAGGTTCACAAGTACGAGACAAGGTACAACGACCTTCCGTACAAATTTGAGGGTGGAACTCCCAATATTGCTGATGTAATTGGTTTTGCTGCTGCAATTGACTACCTGAACAAGATTGGCATGGACAAAGTCAGGGAGCATGAAGTGGAACTGACAGGATATGCACTTGACAAGATAACTAGAGTCAGAGGTGTAACGCTCTATGGTCCACGCAACACAAAGGACAGGGGGGGTGTGATATCGTTCAACATTGGAGACATTCACCCACACGACTTAGCCACGATCATGAATGATCATGGCGTTGCGATAAGATCCGGTCATCACTGTGCGCAGGTGCTCATGGAGAGGCTCGACGTTCCTGCAACGTCTAGGGCAAGTTTTTATATCTACAATACAAAGCAAGAAGTCGATATCTTTGTTAGCGCGCTTGAGGAAGCAAGGAGGGTATTCAAGATTTGAGTGATGACATTTATCGTGAAATAATTCTGGATCACTACCGCAACCCCCGCAACAAAGGTAAGCTGCTTGACGCAGACGTGAGCATACATGACAGCAACCCTCTATGCGGCGACGAGATTGACATTCATCTTAAGGTTCATGGCGACAAGATAAAGGACATCAAGTTTGAGGGAAGAGGCTGTGCGATCAGCCAGGCAAGCGCCTCAATGTTAACTGAGATGATAATGGGCAAAGCGCTGACTTCTGTCAAGGATCTGACTAAAAATGACATCTTGGAAAACATTGGGCTGCTCAACTTAGGCCCAGCAAGAATAAAATGCGCTCTGTTATCGCTCAAAGTGCTCAAGCTCGGTATGGTGAAATACTATGCAGACAGAGACCCTGA
>JAICVG010000029.1 GCA_025935445.1 Nitrososphaera sp.
AAAAGAACACAACTCATCAGTACTGCATTCCTGCATCCAGCCTTTTTTCAATTGTTCTCGCAATGGTTGGGTCATGGCTATTCTAAAAGACTGTCAGCAGCTCTTAGTATGTGGCGATGGATGGATCATATTTAGATTAAAACTACTATAGGTAATGTGTATTGTCTTCGTGCATATGCTTCTAGATGTAGGTTTTTCAAGAGAACCACCCCGTAGTCAACTATATTAATGTCACGCGCTTTACTTGCATGAAAAGCGTTCTTTGGAGCACCAGAAGCAGAACTCGATCTGAAGGTCACCTTCATGCCAGTTATTATGTGACTGTAGCTGATTAAATGTTATTTGATACGTCCTTCGTTTCGCAAATCAGAAAGTATCCTCATAAGAGTATCATAGTCAATATCAACATTGTTCAGTATGACAGAATGGTCAACCTTGCCAAATTTCTTAATGAATTTCTCTACTGTATGCTTTTTTCTTTGATATTTCCTGTCTAGCATAACAAGAGTGATGAAGAGATATTATAAACAGTTATTGAATAAATCAAAGTGCCTTAACACCTTAAGCTGACATTATTAACTGCAGCTCCTATCTATATGCTGATTTAGACTTTATTTTTACAATTAGTTCATGATAATGATATTAGAAGAATAATAGTTTAAAACTTGCAAGCACTTTTTGTATAGCAGCAGATTTCCATAGTTATCAGTGAAAATTGCTATAAGCAATCATTGTGTGTATTTAAATGCTATAGGAAATGAAGCTCGACCTGCCAAGATATACCGAAAGATTTGGAGCGACCAGCCTACACGGAGTGCAACGCGTCTATGAGCTAGACTCGGGCTTCGATGATGGCAGGCCGGTTTCCGAATCTATAGTGAATATAGGAAATAACCAGATCGTGGATATAGAAGGACGCATGGCCATAGTGATCCCCACCAAGGGAGAGCGATTGCGCCTACTCGAAGGAGTACTAAGCGGCATACCACATGACTGTCTAACAATCATTATATCAAACAGCCCGAGGCAACCGGTCGATAGATACAAGCTTGAGAAGGAGGCACTTCAGCAGTTTAACAGATTTGTGGGGCGCAATGCATTCATTTTGCACCAGCGTGATCCTGTCCTGTCAGAAGTGCTTAGGGATGTAGGCTATAACAGCATCCTTGGGCCCGATGGCATGGTGAGAACCGGCAAGGCAGAGGGCATGCTGATAGGAATGTTGCTTGCCAAGATGGCGGGCAAAGAGTATGTGGGATTTATTGATGCAGACAACTACGTCCCTGGTGCAGTCAATGAGTACGTGAAGATATTTGCGTCCGGCATCGCAATGTCTCAGACACCTTACATCATGGTCAGGATATCATGGATTTACAAGCCAAAAATATCTGAAACAGGGCTTTACTTCAGCAAGTGGGGAAGAGTGTCAGAGACAACAAACCAGCATCTGAATTCGCTAGTATCATACTACACTGGCTTTGAGACAGAAGTAATGCGTACAGGTAACTCAGGCGAGCACTGCATGTCGCTCAAGTTAGCCGAGCTGCTTACATATTCGTCGGGCTACGCTATTGAGCCATATGAAATAGTAAATATACTTGAGGAATTTGGTGGTATTATCCCCACTGTTAATCAGGACGCGATGGACAAGGGAGTCGAAATAATGCAGGTTGAAACACGCAATCCTCACTTCCATGAAGATAAGGGTGACGATCACCTGAAAGAAATGGTAGTCGGGTCATTAGGCTCAATATATCACAGCAAGATATGTCCACCAAAGGTTCGTGAAAAGATACTAGAAGCCCTGCGCAGTAAAAACATGCTGGAGGAAAGTCAACAGCAGGAGCCCCCTGCACCGCACAAGATAGATCCATTCAAAGATATCGATGTGCGGCAACTTGCAAAAGTTCTAAGCAAAGCCAGTACATACGCTCAATGATGTTATCGTCAAACCTCGCAGCGTTTGACATGGATGGCACGCTTGTCCAAGGCAGGCTGGTCTTCGCGCTCGCGGACAGGTTTGACCTATCAGACAAAGTAAGATCTATACAGTCACACAGACTAATGGCTGGGCACGAGCAGACAAAGGCGATAGCAGCGCTATTTGCAGGCCTCACAACAAAAGACTTGGAATCTACCATTGCATCAATACCCTTTACCAAAAATTGTGAGCGTACAATTGCAGCATTGAAAGACAGAGGCTACAAGATCGGTATCATAAGCGATAGCTATACTATAGCAGCAGGTTTTGTGGCTGATAGATTGAACCTAGATTTTGTGATGGCAAACAAGCTCCAGATATTTAATGGCAAGATTACCGGCAAGGTTGACATGCCACTTGGGTGGGATAGGATCGGCTGTTATTGTAAAATTTCTGTCTGCAAGCGATATCACTTGGAAAAAAGTGCGGACTATTTCTGTGTGCCAATAGAAAACACACTGGCTGTTGGCGATACAAAGTCTGATATCTGCATGATACAGCGTGCAGGAGTAGGCATTGCATTTATGCCAAAAGATGAGGAAATAAAAAAAGCAAGTGATAAAATAGTAAACGAACCAGATCTTCTTAAAGTATTGAACTTTGTGAATAAAGCTTTTTAAGCCATTAACCACTAAATTATAGTGATTGAAGTCGAGCTTCCTGCTTTATTGACGAAAGGAACTTGACTTTTGAAATTTGGTTAGAGTATCAATATGTGTGGAATAGCTGGAATTTTAAGCAAAAAAGGTGAGAATGTTGTGCCACTTGTAGGCTCAATGCTACAATGTATGGTGAATCGTGGCCCCGATGGGGCGGGCTTGGTTGCTGACGATCGCATTGTCAAGTCCAATTCCATTTCGGCAATGCAACTTCAGAACGTGAGTGGGAAAAGCGCGCTTGGACACACGCGGCTTGCAATAGTTGGAGGCACCTGCGGTGCACAGCCTTTTTGTAGCTGTGACGGCCGGATTCTGCTGGAGCACAATGGTGAAATATACAACTATAAAAAAATTAGAAAACGGCTTGGAAAGCGTCACAAGTTCACTACAATGACTGACAGTGAAGTAATTGTACATCTTATTGAGGATCACCTACGTAAAAATAGCCTGCTTGGAGCCATAAAGAAAACGGTTGCAGATCTTGACGGCGTCTATGCCCTTGCAATACAGGATAAGAAGACAGGCGAGACTGCCCTTGTAAGGGATAGGATAGGTGTGAGGCAGCTGTATTATGCTGATACGAGCAGGTTCGTAGCTTTTGCATCTGAACGCAAAGCCTTGTGGAAGATCGGGATAAAAGAGCCGACAAGAGGTATATTGCCAGGTAGTGCAATAATTATTTCCCAAGACGGCCTGCTTCAAAGCTTCCAAGTTGCAGACCCAATTCCCCAAAAGGTACGAATAATACATAGAACAATGGCATCTGCAGTTGAAGCGTATAGGAAGGCATTGGTTGATGCAATGGAAAAGCGCGTTCAGGACTTCCAGAGGATAGGAATAATATTTTCTGGCGGCATCGATAGCGTGCTTATTGCGTACCTTGCTGCCAAGATGGTGCCTGAAGTAATATGCTACACTGGTGGCGTAACTGGCTCTAGCGACATTGTCTATGCCCGCCAGATAGCTGATAGACTAGGCCTTAAGCTGAAGGTTTGCGAGCTTGACCAAGAGGGAGTGGAGAGGCTGATACCTGAAGTGATGAATGTCATCGAGGATAGTAACGCAGGACAGGTTGAAGTGGCACTGCCAGTTTATTGTGCTGTCAAGCTGGCCCATGAAGACGGAATAAAAGTGATGCTTACAGGTCAGGGCGCAGATGAGTTATTTGGAGGCTATTCATGGTATGCTAAGGTCGTAGAAAAGGAAGGTTACAAAATGCTGCGTAGACATATGATAGAGGATCTTCTTTTGCTCTATAAGGAGACGCTTGAGCGTGAAGACAAGATAACAATGGCGCACAGCATCGAGCTGAGGGAACCATTTCTAGACCCTGAAGTTATCAAGGTCGCGCTAGCAACCAGCTTACGGCTCAATGTTAGGGGTGGAGGTGATACTTTTGGCAAGCACGTACATAGAAAGGTTGCAGAAACACTGGGAATACCCGGGGACATCGCCTACAGGATTAAGGAGGCAGCGCAGCATGGCTCGGGCATGCATGGGATGTTAGACGCTATAGCAAGGAAACACGGATTTGAGGACTCCACAGTACCGGATATTTACCTTGAGGAGCTCAAGGCGCGTGAGAAAATAGGAAGCTCACAGAGGTACGGCTATCTCTTTGTTGACGGTAAGATATGGATTGCAGAACCCCACATGCAGATGTATCTCGATAGCATATTAAAAAAGATGGCCGGGTTGGAGCTTATAGCAATACAAGAATAGAGAATCAAGCAATGTTACAGCTTGAAGCCGACCTGATGCTTCGAGCAGTTAGGAAAGGTGCGACGAGCAACACAGGGATGCTTGCCGCTATAAAGAGTGTCTGGAATGGGGCAAGTACGCTTGCGCTTGTCCCTCCTGCTCCCGCGATCCCTATTCCAAGCAGGGCTGAAATGAGACTGCCGGCGCAAGTGGGGCAACCAACAAATAGGCCGCTTGTGGCTCCAATGCCTGCTGCAAGAGATGTTTTTGTCTGAAGCGAGTTCTTTAGTCTAAACGCAAAGATGCTCAGTGCAACATTAAAGCCTACCAGCAAAGACACAATAGTAGCAAGAATGACATTGAGTGGTATTATCAATATCAAAAAATGATCAGTGATGTAGAGAGTGACCATGGGCATGTAGCCGGGGGCAGCGCAGCATGGTATTAAGTCAAGCGACGGTACGTTGATCCCCTTTTCAGTGAAAGACACATCCGCCCGGTATACAATTATCTGCGAGAGAAAGCCAAAAAATATCCCATAACCAATTGCAGCAACTATCATTAATTTCCAATAGTTTCGGTTAGAAAATGCGCCTGTGATAAATGAAATCAGACTGTTGGTAGGACCTAGTGCAGTCCGAATGTGCTCTGACCGAAAAATGACATATGCGCCATATGCAATCGATGCCATGGAAGCAGCAGTTATGACAAGCATGCCCCATGCAAGCCCTGTCAGTTCCTGCGACTCAACTCTCAATAGCTCTGAAGAAGGCATCGTCAGCCGGCTGTATATTATGAATGCAATTATAAGCGAGAAGAAGCCTACAAAAAAGACTCTAAAACCGCTTTCCCTTAAAGCTTGCCATTTCTTCTCTTCCATGTCTAATTAGCTGTATGTGAAATCAGCTACGATTGCAAATTAAATCCTATCGTAGATCCGTAAACCCTTAATTCTCGGTAAGTCTACTATACTAGCGACACAATGTCAGGAGATCCTTCGCAAGAGGATGAGGAATACATTTTCGCCAAAATAAGTTATGTAGGGTTCGTAGACCAGCTGGGGCTCGAAGGGGTTGTAATATTAAAGTCAAATGACGGCAAAGAATTCCCAATGCGAGCATTTTCTGGCGAGGTGGCAAGGCACATTTCACGTTTTCAAGAAGGAGACAAGGGCAGCATACCTACGATCTACAATTTGGTTGAAGAAATTGCCGTAATGCAGGATCTTCTGCTGGTCAAAGTGCATGTCTACCAAAGTGGCTCAGTTCTGCGAGCAAATCTTTACTTTAAGAGCAAAAAGGGCGAAATTATCCTTCGCAATTATCGTGCTTCTGACTCTATAGCGCTGGCGGCGTACTATGACATACCAATCAAGGTAAGAAAAGGCCTTTTTGAAGAAGCTATAGAGCGCTAGGTTAAGTCACAATGTCAGGCAGCTTCTGCTGCTCCATAGCATCCTTTATCTCCATGGCAATCCTGCGGCCTACTCCTATTGTGTGGCCATAATAATATTTTGTATAAGGGCTTGTAGTCGCCATTATAGGATTACCCGGCACGCGCAATGAAACATCATATACTACAAAGTCAAGGTCAACTGTCACAACGCTTTGAAGCGAAATAGGGCCGATTATGCCTGGCGGATACTCTTTTCTTGCTGCGACAGCAATCCTGTCGCCCATTTCAAATACTTTCTCTAGAAGTGATTCCCTTATGCTAGCTGGAGTATGGCCCACCTCGATATTTTGTATCCGGATATCTTCTATTTCCATTTGCTGTCTTGCAGTAAGTGATACAATGTCGTGTATGTTAGTCTGAAGCCTCCGCTCTATTCCAAGAAATTCTGTTTCGCTCGTAAGAGGAGAGACAAAGAAATTCAAATTAAAATAAGTCCCCGGCACATATTGCTCAATTGTTGCCCTGTTGAGATCCTCCTTTGTCACAAGCGCTTGCTCAATCTTTTGCTTTGACTTTTTCTGGTAGTCCTCATATGAGGACACGATGAAAAATGCTCTCTCCAGCTTGCGTGCGGCTTCCTGCACCTTTACCATCGCGGGCCCGTCTATATCTAAAGGCTTATGATATAACTTTGGATGACGTATGCCTGCCTTTTCAAGCAGATAGTACTGATTTCTTTCTGCAGTCCGCTCTTCTGCCCGCAAGAGCAACCTGTTGCCAAAGATAGGCACTCTCAGATTGTTTTCAATGTTGTCATAGCCTAGATAAGCAGTAAAGGCCCTGTGGGCCACCATTATGGTGTTAGATTGCCTCAACCTTTCTTGGTTCTCCGGATATAATATATCTGAGAAATTGTCTAGCAAAATGATTTCATCGGCAAGCCGCTTGAACCGCCTGTACGGCAGTTCTCTGCCTTTTTGGCATATGCATATCGTCTTGAGGTTCTCATCCTTGGCACCATCCATTATTTCCAGTGCGGAGTGGCTGCCGATGGTGCCTACGGTAACGTTCTTCAAGTCATAGTTGCCAACGATAGCTGCAATCTGTTGCAGATTGATCAATAGTTTGAGGTGAAAAAAGTGATGTAATAAAAAGCTTCCAAGCTATTGTTTGGTCTTGTTGAGTTCTATCTCAATTGCAGTCCTCAGCTCATCATCGTTTTTGTTAGTATAGTCAATGCCAAGCGAATCAGCTATGGCCTCAAGCTTTTCCCTGCCGACATTTCCTTGGTTTTTCATTTGTTGAAGCTCTCTTTTGGCCTCAATTCTTGCCTTTTCAAACTCGGCGCTAGCCTTGCCAAATGATCTTGCAAGCTCTGGAATCTTTCTAACGCCAAAAAAGACTACTACGATTAATCCTATGATAATAACCCATTCCAAGCCTCCAATGCCTGCAAATTGCATTAGGAGATTTGATAATCCTTCTGTCAAGATTATCATCCATATATAAGCTAGGCTGATTAGAATTTAAGTGTTAGTTTTTAAGACTGCTACCCTTGCTGCTCTTCTTTCAACAATTAGCATGCCTGCAAGATAGAGAAGTATCATGGGGACTGTTATTAACCACAATGTTAGTCCGCTACCATCAGGTGTAATTAGCGCGCCAAAAATTACCATAATAAGAGCAGCATAGCGGAAATTGGTTCGCCAGAACCTAGGGGAGATAGTATCAGTAAGTGATATGCCGTACATCAGTATCGGCAGCTGGAAGGCGATCCCAAAGCCAAGAAGGAACTGCAGCACGAACGAAATAAAATTGTTGATCGTGAAAAAAGTATCAGCATTAAGAGCCTGGCCGTATTGGTATAAAAAGTCAAGGACATATGGTATGACTAAAAAATAGGAAAAGGCAATACCTGCAATAAAAAGTGCAATCGAAGGAAGGAATATGTTCACCAATCCAATTTTTGTCTTAGTGCTTATCGCAGGAGAGATGAACGCCGATATCTCTCTCATGATGAAAGGGATAGAGACAGTTAGGCCTATTAGCATAGAAACATAAATCTGAGAAAATAATGCCTGACCTGGAGCGGTCTGAATAAGGCTCACGCCTTCTGGTAGCAGGCTCTCCTGCATGTAGAATGTCAGGCGGATGGAGATATTGTGTAAAGGGTCCGGATAGGGGTATACAAGTGGAATGCCGCCCACCTCGATTGGCCGCAGATCAAACGTCATAACAAATATGGTGATGACGATTACCACCACAGCTACCCGGAGTATCCTGAACCGGAGCTCCTCAAGATGCTCCCTGATGGTCATCTCTGCCACCATTGACATCAGTTAGTTAGATACCGAGAAATATAATGCTATATCGCTATTACTGCTCAGTATATGTCAATCAGACCCGGTTATCGGAAGGGCCTTTGAGGAGGGTAGCTTGAATGACTCTTGGTCAATCTCTTCCTTGGACACCTTTTCGCATTCTATTGTGAGCTCTACTGGAGCGCTGAATCTAAGACTGAGCTCATTAGCAAGCGTGCCTATCGATCTTCCGTCGGCAAACTCCTTTGACCCCTGTAGAAAGCCCCTGCTATGCAACGAAAGCAGCTTTCCTCCAAAGTTAGATTGCAGGAACGAAGCTAGATCGTCAATGATTTTTTGGGAAACATCATTGTAGTAAAAACATATCCCGTGCACGGGCTCCTTATCAAAGGGTGTGCCGTAGCGATACCAAAAGACCCCAAAGTGCTCGTATTCGCCCTGCATACATTTAATGTCCCAGTGGTTGGCTTTTTCCGCTGGATAGGTCGCGTGCAAAACGTCCGTAATGCTTAGCCGCCAGTATCTTACGCGCATATTTAATATGGCTGGTAATCTTGGTCAGGGTAATATAATAACAGTTCGGAGAGACAGCTGCAACCAATCGTCTTGCAAGGTATTTGAGCTCCTGTTTCATGTTTTAAAATTATATCTTAATCTTTTGTGCTTGGCTAGCAAAAATACGCACCCTTAAGGTGTTGCAATCGCAACATCCTCTATGTCTCAAGATAACCATTTAGCTTGATTAGTC
>JAICVG010000139.1 GCA_025935445.1 Nitrososphaera sp.
AATAAGCATGATGCCAATGTTGCCACCGATAAGTACCGCATAGCCGCCCCCATGCTCAAATGCGTCGTTGACGGTCACCAGCAGCGCAGAGTGCACTAGCAGCATGATTCCGAGTCGAGAGTAGCTGATCGTATTTGAAAGCATTTCTATGATCCTCACCATGATGACTTCGACGATAATTCCTACAAGCCCTCCGCCCTCGTCTCTGCCCTGGGCCTTCAGATGCTTCTCTTCTTTTATTCCGCCAATTATCATGATGACAACAGTAGCAATGATAACTAGCGGTGCGACCTTGGCCACAAGATCTACAGTAACCCAGTCGCCAAAGACAACCGTCAGCCACGGCACTGGCTCTGTATGGGTCTTGCCTGTGATACCAAACATGCCGATAATGTCATAGCCTGACCCGATGGCCGCAAGTATCAGAGCTACCACCGCAAAGTACTGTAGGATTGTCGGGATATCGTGGTAGAACACCATCGACTTGTTGCCCTGCTTATAGTCGGCACTAAGCCTCAGGAAGTATGCCATCAACAGATGCACTATGCCTATCGCTATAGATACCTCAAGTATCTTGACCACTTGCTCAAACGTCAGTTCAGACACGCTCAGGAGCCCAACAAAGCCGAGCGGCGCAAAGATTGGCGCAAGAATTGCGATCTCTTCAAAGTGGAACCCAAACATCTCACCAGTTCCAAGACCTGCCAAGGCGGCAGCTGCGCCACTTGCTGCAATGAGGGTTCCCCATGTTCTAAGTGATCCATTACCTCTATATCGGAAAAGCATGCCTAGCCCGAACAAAAGTATACCGTGCCCAAAATCGGCAAACATCAGTCCGTAAAAAGCCGGCCAGACAAAAGCGATAATAGGCGTAGGATCGACTTCGCCGTACCTCGGTATTCCTTGAGTTTCAGTCACTACTTCAAAGGTGCGAGTATACGACTTGTTTGTAAGAAGCGTGGGCAGGATTTCTTCTTCTTCTCCTCCTCCTCCATGCTTGTCACCGTGTATATGCACGTCATCGACTACGCTGACATAATCCTTAGTCATGCTCCTAAACTTCTTCTCCATCTGGTCTGGAATGTAACCCTGAATTACCGCAAAGTTGCGGGTGCCGCCTGGCTTCCTAGTAGTTTCAAGCACGTCCTTGGCAACCTTGGCTGCTTCATGCAAAGAAAGAACCTTGGTCAAAAGCGATTTCTTGAGCTTTTCAATGTTCTTTTCGATCTCTGCCTGCTTAGCTTCAAGCTCCTTGACCTTGGCGTCTGCTTGAGCATAGGCAACACTTGGATTCTGTGGCATGTTGGCCGGAATCTGGAGTGGGTGGACGCCAAAGCTCCTGAGTGTCTTTGTTATGCGGTCAGAATCGTCAGCCGCGCCAAAAACCACCATCGATAACTTTTGCTCGGAGAGTTTGTTCGTATAAATCGGCAAGTCGCCTAGGGTTCTTCGGGTCTCGACTTCATCTGCGGAATCGATTACAAACAGGCCGGAAAAGAAATGTTTAAGTTTGCCAAAAAGCGTCAGGTCAAGGTTAACTTTAGCTGCCATCTCAAGCGCATCTTTAAGGTTCCTGTATTCTTCAAGCTCCTTGGCAACCTTGTTTCGCTCTGCAATCACCTTCTTGGGATTGTCCAATATGGCTGCGCTCTTGTCCTCCAAGTCTGCGATAAAGTTCTGTATATTTTCAATGAAGTAATCGGTCTTTCCCTTTGGGGCACCCTTGAACATAGTGGCCATAACGCCTGTTTCAAGAGGGATGCCAAGCTCCTTGATGACTTCGTCTATTTCTTGAAAAAGTCTCTGTGCCTTGAGCAAAAGGTCGTCAAGGTAGGGGTTAGGATGATCAGAAGGAGTCTGGATGGGATGGAACCATTCAAGCTCTGCCAGCTTGCTCACCACTTCCTGCGTATCTACCCGGGGAAGGACTATGGTGGCTTTCATTAGTTTGGCTAGTCCCATTCTTGCCTACCGTTAATTTCAATCTCTTTAAAATCTTTCCGTTTGGAAATGAAAGGGAGGAGGGGATAGAAAAAAAACTTTCCTTAGGTCTGGCCCAAGATGATAAACATCATGACTATACCATAGATGGCGATCGATTCGACCATACCTACGATGATGAACACTCTTGACTGCATCTTGGGATTATCGCTAATTGCGGCGAGACCTGCCGCACCTACGAACCCAAGACCAATGCCTGCTCCGAGGGCTGCCAGGCCAAACGCCATGCCTGCTCCTATGAGCTTCGATGACCCGACGTCGCCTCCAGCCGCTGGGCTTTCCTGTGCAAAAGCCTGACCCACAAAGCCCGCTAAAGCAATTGAGGTAAGAACCAGCAAAAGTGAAATTGTGGTGCGGCCGTTCAGCTTCTCCATATAAGAGTTCGAGATAAAATGCCATATTTAACTATAACTACTTGAAAAAGATGAAAATAAGGATTAGATTTTAGACAGAGCCTTGCGCTTGCTTGCAGCAATGTCGTCTTTGATCTTTTCCACCATCGAGTTGTGCTCGGCTTTGAGCTGGGTCTTAGCCTTTTCAAAATAGCTTGAAATCTCTTCTGTCATGTCCTTGCGCTTGCCTCCTCTTCTGCCATCTTCTTCCTGTCCAGTACTACCTTAACCTTCTTGAGCCTGACAAACTCCTCGCGCTCGCGCTCCTCTAGGGTTGCCTTGATGAAGTATATTGCATCTTGATATTGCGGTATGATAACATATTCAAGTGCGTTGAGCAGCTTTTGTGTACGCTCTAGCTCCTTTGCAAGGCTGAATATTGCATTTTCGTATTCTGCTGCCTTGCATATGCCGGGGAGCATGCTCTTGATGAGCTTGGCCGCCTTGTCGACAGACGCGTTTGTTTCGACAAAGCCGTATGACAGCTGCTGCCGGCCCTTCTCTGTCTCGACCTGCAGCGTTGGTATTTTAACATCTACGATGCGCCTGATGTTGACGTCGACTTCCATTATACTGGGGGTCGAGTCCGATATTGATTCAAGCGTCATTGTGCCAAGGGACATATAGGCGTTATAAACAGAGGTGTATATTTCATCCAAGGGTGTCCATATGTCTTCCCTTGCCTTGTTTGCTTCTTCGATCATTTCGTCTATCTTTTTTAATAGTACTTCGCGCTTGTCGTCTAGAATCTTGTGCACCATCTTGGCTACTTGCATCGAGCGCCTTATCTTGATAAGCTCTATCTTTGTTGCTGTAACCCTAGTTCCAAATGACATATCTCTCTCTACTTCTCACCCTTTGTAGTATTGCCTGACATGCTTTTCTTTGATCTTGGTCAACTCGCCTTCGGGCAGACCTGAGAGTACATCCCATGCTCTAGTGAGCGTTTCTTCAAGTGTCCTGTTCTCGTCAGGTGCCTGCTTTAGGAAGTGTTGCTCAAACTTATCGCCAACATCGAGGTACTTCAAGTCTACGCCTGTAAGACCTGCCCTGCCAACAATCTCTGAAAGTGCCCTGACCTCTTGCGCTCTTGAATAAGCGTCATAGAGCTGATTGCCAACTTCCATGTGATCTGACCTGGTTTTTCCTTCGCCAACTCCATCCTTCATTAGCCTTGAAAGTGACATAAGCACGTTTACTGGAGGGTAAATGCCCTTTCTGAACAGATCACGCCCAAGCACAATTTGGCCCTCAGTGATATATCCTGTCAGGTCTGGGATTGGATGCGTAATGTCGTCAGCTGGCATAGACAAGATCGGCACCTGTGTTACACTGCCATTCTTGCCCTTGATCCTCCCTGCGCGCTCGTAGTTGTTTGCAAGGTCTGTATAGAGGTAGCCGGGATAACCCTTTCTGCCGGGGACTTCTTCCCTTGCAGCACTGATTTCTCGAAGCGCTTCTGCATAGTTAGTCATGTCAGTTAGTATCGCTAGCACATGCATACCGAGGTCAAATGCAAGATATTCTGCCACCGTCAGCGCCACCCTTGGGGTGATGATTCTTTCAATTGCAGGGTCATCTGCTAAGTTGAGGAATAGTACAGAGCGCCTCAATGCGCCTGACTCTTCAAGACTACGCTTGAAGTACTGCGCTTCAGAGTACTGCACGCCAATAGCTGCAAAAACTACAGCAAAGTCTTCTTTTGTGCCAACGACTGACGCCTGACGTGCAATTTGCGCTGCTAGGATGTTGTGTGCCATGCCAGAGCCTGAAAATATTGGAAGCTTTTGTCCTCTTACAAGCGTAAGCATACCGTCAATGACTGATACGCCTGTCTGGATAAAAGATGTGGGATACTCTCTTCTTTCTGGATTCATAGGCTCGCCGTTGACATCGAGGAACCTGTCTGCAATTGGATCAGGGAGGCCATCGTTTGGCTTTCCAAGGCCATCAAAGACTCTTCCCAGAAGTTCCTGTGAAACTGGCATTTCCATAGTTTTACCCGTAAATTTAGCTTTTGTGCCTGTAATTGTAAGACCTGTAGTTCCCTCAAACACCTGAACTATAGCTTTACCAAAGCCCACCTCGAGCACCCTGCCGAGCCTGTGCTCGCCATCTACTGTCTCGATTTCGACGAGCTCATCAAATGATACCTTGGTGACGCCATCAATTATCATCAACGGTCCCTTGAGCTCGGCTACCTTTGTGTATTCTATTCCATAAGATGTAGTCGTCATCTCAGGCAACTACCTCCGCCTCTTTCTTCTCTGTCATTGCTGTTGCACCCTCTCCTCCTGCGGCTGCGGCCTTGTGAAATTGTTCGTTTATCTGTCTGTCTAGTTCGTCAAATTTGTTAAGCTGATCTTCTGGTATTTCAAATTTTGATTTCAGCAAAGCC
>JAICVG010000128.1 GCA_025935445.1 Nitrososphaera sp.
AAATATAGTATAATAACAATGAAAGTTGCGCTTTCAGGCATCGATATGCGAGACGGAGCGCTCCTTTCCAAAGTAAAAAAGACGCTAGAATCGCTGATAGTCAAGACGCAGATAATGATGGATGATGACTATCATACTGCAAAAGAAGTAGATCTGGTCATGGTAGCCGGAGGCGACAGAGGTATACTTGATTACTTCCATAAGATCGAGTATGACTCTCCTCCTGTTCTTGGTATCTACGAGACTGACTCGACGGGCTTCCTTGCCCAGTTAGATGTAAGAGAACTGGAGTCGGCAACATCTCAGCTCAAGCGCGGCAACTATTCAGTCGAGGAGGTCTTTCGGCTTGCTGTTAAAGTAGACGGCAAGCAGGCTGACCCTGTCCTAAATGATGTAGCAGTTTTTCCAAGCAAGAGTGCGACTCTCATGGAGCATGTCTTGCGGATAGACGCCAACGACATTTGGCATGATAAGAGCGACGGCGTCATAATTTCAACTCCCACAGGTTCCACTGCATATTCAATGTCGGCCGGCGGACCTATGGTACTACAGAAAGCACTTGTATTTTTGGTCGTTTCTGTAAACTCACTTGACAACACCCGAAGACCACTTATTGTTCCAAACCAAAGCAAGCTTGAAATCACTGACATCATTAGTCGGTATCACTGCGAAGTAGTGCTTGATGGCGGCCACAGGATACAGATAAAGAACAGCCTTGAATGCAGCAAGCATGCATTTCCCGCACGCCTTGTAAGGCTTGGTGGTCATTCTTCTGCAGCATCACTTATGGCAAAGAAAGTTAAGCTTGCCGAAGATATGCTAAAGATGCCTCCAAGCGCCAAACTCATATTGAAGACACTTGAGTATGAAGGATCATTAAGCCAAAAGGATTTAGCGACCCGGACAATGCTCCCCGAGCGCACTATTCGGCTATCACTCAGCCACCTTATCAACCAAGGGTACGTAAAAAAGAAAACCTCGCTTCGCGATGCCCGGCAGAGGATATATGAATTAAAATTCTAATACTTTGCAGCAGACTTGACAAATGCCTCCAAGGCCTGCTCAGGCCTACCTGGCCTGCTGCTAAATTCTGCGTGGTACTGTACAGCAAAGAAAAACTTATGATTCAGTATTTCCAGCATTTCCATTCTTCTGCCGCTGTCAGAATGAGCTGACATTACAAGGCCATTCTTTGTTACAATATCAAGGTACTTTTGGTTAAATTCAAAGCGGTGCCTGTGTCGCCTCTTTATTGAGCTCGTCCGATATATACCAGCTGCAACTGTTTTTGGCATTATAGTTATTTCATGGCTTCCAAGGCGCATTGTACCTCCCATATTGTGGACATCGAGCTGCTCTGGCATGAAATCAACAACAGGATTCTTTGTATTTGGCTCGAGCTCAGTAGAATTTGCGTCACTCAATTTACATACATGTCTTGCAAATGCAACAATTGCCAGCTGGAACCCAAAGCAGATTCCGAGATATGGGATGTTGTTTGCCCTTGCAAAATTGGCCGCACTTATGATGCCCTCGCTTCCCCTTATACCAAAGCCGCCAGGTGCCAGTATCCCCTCAAAGTTTTTCAACATCGATAGATCCTGCTGACCATCATTTTCAAATTTTTCAGAGTCGATCCAGTACACATCAACCTTTTTGCCAATGCTTGCACCAGCATGCAATAGCGCATGATAAATACTGACGTAGCTGTCCTGCAGCTTTACGTACTTGCCTACGACTGCGACTTTGATCGAACCCTCATGCTTTGAGAAAGATTCTGCTATGGCTTTCCAATTACCCCACTGAGGTGCGCTACTTTGGAGTCCGAGTCGCTCTGCTACTGATTTGAGCATACCCTGGTTTTCGAGCACTTCAGGTACCTTGTATATTGAAGGTGCATCGTGACAAGAGATTACGCAATTTTGTTCTACGCTTGCAAAAAGTGAAATCTTGCGCCTGGCATCATCTCTTAGTGGCGTCTTGCATCTAACCGCAAGGATGTCTGGCTGAATCCCAATCCTTCTTAGCTCCTGGACGCTGTGCTGGGTCGGTTTTGTCTTTTGCTCGCCCACAACATCAAGCACTGGTGCCAAGGTTACGTGAATGAAAAGTGTATTTGAATGACCTAGCTCCAGTTCCATCTGTCTGAATGCTTCAAGGAATGGCAAGCTCTCAATATCTCCAACTGTTCCTCCACACTCGACCACCAAAATGTCTAGCTTTTCGTCATTTGCAATCTTGCACACTGCGTTCTTTATTGCATCAGTAACATGTGGAATTATCTGAACGCACTGGCCTAAGTACTTACCTTCGCGCTCAGCTCTAATGACATCCAAGTAGACTCTGCCAGTCGTTATGTTATGCTCTTTAGTCATTGCAACGTCGATAAAGCGCTCATAATTGCCGATGTCCATGTCGCACTCACCACCGTCGTCTGTGACAAACACTTCACCGTGAGCAACCGGATTCATAGTCCCGGCGTCATAGTTTACGTATGGGTCTATTTTCACACATGAGACCTTATATCCGGCAAGCTGAAGAAGTTTTGCGGTGGAAGATGTAGTCACACCCTTGCCTAGACCAGACATGACTCCACCTGTGATGAAAATGAATTTAGGTTGAATCTGGGGCCACGACTGCACATCCGCGTTTGGAGAATCACCTTTTTATTCCTTTTCGGGTTCTTCAGCGCTATATTAATAAGAAGATAAGGTCCTACCTAACTTGTTCTAAAAAAATGCAGGAAAGTGATGCTAAAAAGCCTCGAGGCCGTTCTGCTATACAAGCTGCTCATGGCGGTGTTACCGGTGAGGATGAAGCAAGGCTAGACCTTATGATATCTGATCTTTATGGAGTGGACAGCGACGAAGCTGCAGAAATACATCTCAACTACCATGTTGACAGAATGCTTGCGGCTCTTGCAAGGCGATGCGCAGAAAGAGGAATAAGAATCGACGCGATGGCAGACCGACTTCGCTACCTAAATATTTCTGGGGCTGCGAATCAAGTGGCAAAGGGCAGACTTAGCGAAGCCGCAGCGATCGATGCTTTGTTTAGATCGCTACGAGCAACAGAGAATCACGACAGGGATGACAGGTATATCAGTTTCTATGGTTAGAAAGATTTATCCCTATTCTATCAACAAGATGAGAAAAAGCCTAATCCAACATATTTTTATCTTACACACAACACCGCATCATAATTCAGTATTGCATATGAAAACAAGCTAGTTAGTATCTAAACACTTGAATTTTCATGGTCTAAATACTTTTGTACACTTTGATTTTTCATTGCTGACCGATGTAGCCGACATCGTTAAAGAACTTAATTAATTCGCTAACATACTTATTCTCTCTGTTTATCCCGTACATTATATTCGCATACTTACTCTGGATGACCCATCCTATCTTTACGAGGTCGCTAATGTTATTCTTGATGTCTTCGCGCTTCAAATGAGTTTTTTTATGAAGCACATAGATTGTTGCCAGCTTGTTCTCTTCAGCGAGAGCTTTTATTATCTTGACCTTACCAATGCTGCCAAGTCCTATCTCTATAATTTGCTTACTGCTCATCGTTTGTGACACTAGCCTACTTTTCACCTTTGACCTTCCTCATCAATACGGGTTCCAAGTCTGCAAGCGACATGCCATGTAGTCCTATTGCTTTAAGCGATTTGATGTCCACCAGCTTCCTTGCACTTAGATCGTCAAGGTAACCTTCAATCTCAATCTTTTTCATACCTAGTTGGTCGGCAAGTTCAGAAGCGTACAGGCGTACTTCCTTGAGCTCGACATAGGGCTTTTTCTTGCTCCTTAGCGCACGTACCAGAGCCATCAGGCTTACAAGATGGTTCTTTGACAGTTGCTCGATCTCTTCCGTCGTTATTGATGGATGGATCTGGCCGTGGACCTTGCGAACGTGATCAAGCATGACTCTGCCCGAGCCATTGGATTCGGCGAGATTGCCTGCGTACAATAGCAGATCAAGAGCGTATCTTACGTCACCATTTACCTCAGCCGATGTTGTAATGCTAGCAACTTTATCAATAACATCTGAACCTATTGCCTTTGGATTGAACGCTTCGGCAGCCCGACTCTCTAGTATGTCGCTAACTTGCTGCATTGTATATGGATGAAATTCCATTGCAATCCTACCAAGTGTGCTCAGCTCTGCTGCATCAAGTTTACTATAAAATTCCATACTTCTAGCGATGAATATTACTCCCTTAACATGGCAGGGCTTGTCAAGCTCATATTCATTTAAGCGTGTCAGATCGTAAATGATACCTGTGTCTTTGCTACTTTTTATAAGGTAATCGATTTCGTCTATAATGATCAAAGCATACTGGCTATTTTGTCTCAAATATTGCAAAAGGTAACGCAGCATTTCTTCTGCGCTGAGCCCTTGGGCTGGCAGTTCTGGCGCAATGCGCTCAAGCAGAAATCTATATATCGCAAATTTGTTGCCTCCCTGCAACTTCATGTTAATGTATACGCTCTTTAATGTCAGCCTGCTCTTTGCAAATAGCTCTTCAACGATCTTAGAGGATCTAAGGACGGTCGAGGTCTTGCCTATGCCCGCAGCACCTAACACCTGTAAAACAGCAAGGGGAAATCGATCAGGATCTTTAGGAGCATCAGAAAATACATGTACTATTTGCTGAATCTGGGCTTGGCGATGCGGTAGCTCTTCTGGTAAGTAGCGTGGGGACAATTTGGATTTGTTCTTAAAGATCGCACTTTCAGACATTGAGCTATGTTGGATAGGGATCATCCATCAATATATACGTGAATCAAAAGCAAAGTCATAGAAACTGCCGCTCTGTGTAAGTAACCCATATTAGTAATGTATCTTACGTAGCTATATCAACATGCCAATAGATCCAGACTTTCCAAAAAATCATCAGCCAATTGGCAAGCACCAGCACGCAGACGGGGAGCATTTTCATTTTGTATGGGGGCCTGGGGCATCCAAAGAGGCTTTAGAGAACGAAGAGGTCAAATCTGCATAT
>JAICVG010000273.1 GCA_025935445.1 Nitrososphaera sp.
GCTGATTCAGTACTTTAAGTAAAGATACAGACGCTTCGTCTTTGTCTGTTGACAATGAGTCCAAGTAATGCTTAGAAATCAGAAAGATTAGTTCCAAGTTGAATACACATATACAAATAAAAGATAAGACTCATTTAAATTGCTTAGCTTAATAGAGTTAGTTCGGTCATAAGAGGAAACTTGGGCTATAGGAACCCCCTCGCTCCTGCTGAAGCGGTTTAACTGCTACCATTTAGAAACCTTGATAACTTCAAAGGCCTCAGCATATTTCGCGTTCATTTGATATCCTCTATAAGAACATCTCCCAACAAGAGCATCGATCCATATCGGCCCGCAGCGAATCTTTTGGGAATCGAAACATTCAAGTGCACTCTTCTTTAGATCTAGTGTTTGAGTCACGTCAACAAAAAGCTGGGGTCTAAAAGCATTTTCGCTTATCCCACCTGGTATAGTAGTTTCGTACATAAACATGTCATTGCGATCGCGAGATGCAGTTATGACGGCTCTCGTTAGAGCTTGATGATCCTGATGTGTGTCTCCTATCCACTGAGTGAAAATTGCTTGTGGATCATACTTTTGAATGATGCCATTTATTTGAGTAACAAATCTTCTATTGAAGATAACCTCATCAGGACTCAGATCCAAAAACTCAGGCGGTTTACATCCCATGACCTTAGCAGACATTGTTGCCTCCTTTCTTCTTTCTTCTTTAGTATCTGTTGCAACAAAATTTGGAAGGGTAGCGATAACCAAGTTTACATCATAACCAAGTCCTACAAGTTTTGCGACAGTCCCCCCCATACCGATTTCGATATCATCAGGATGGGCACCAAATGCCACAATCGAATCCTTTGTAGTCATAACACCAATTCCCATTTCGCTATTTATGAATGCAACTACATGGATGAGACCTAGCCGAAACCAAATTTGATCGCGATTTTCCAGGAGGATGAACTTGTTCAGTACTTTGACAGGTTGTTTCTCGCAGGCCCACATATTTCGTAGCTACTGTGGTTAATTGATAAGATTTATTTATGATCCTATACATTCTATATTCTGCATCTACTTGTATAGCTGCTTGTATAATTTTACTTTTTATAGATTTAGATGAATTTAGAAACATCGTCGTATCCTTTGGTAAACAATGTCCACCAATCCCTTCTCTTGGTTCAAGAATATTTACATTCCATTTAGTATTGAGTGAATCTCTTAATTCTGCAAAGTTTATGTTATTTGCTTGACAGTATAGATAAAGATCCTCAGCAAATGCAATTTGTAGATATCTATGTGCATTCTCTATTATCTTTGTTAATTCAGCAATCTCTATGTCTGATACTGGATGCATAGGTATTCCTAGACTAGCTTTTTTGGTACTACGGTTTGTATAGTCAGTGTTGTTGTTGTTGTTGTTGGTGATATTGTCATTAGCATTATTTGTAAGTCTTCTACTGCTACTGCTACTGCTACTACCTCTATCATCGTCACTTGATGTTAGTTCTGTAGTTGTTGTAGTTGCTGCTGTTGTATTTGCTGTTGCTGTTGCTGTTGTTGCTGTTGTTGATGTTATTGATTCCTTTGCCATTGTTGTTGTATTTGCTGTTGTTGTTGTCAATTCTGATTCTGATGATGATAATATATCTGCACCATCATAGAACTGCATAGCTACTCTAAGACAGCAATCACAAACTCCACCTACAACACGTAATTGATTAACACCATGTTCCTTTTCTTCTAAAGCGTACCATCTATGTGGTGCATGAGCAACATGTAGTCTGTGGTTTAGCATTTCAAATATTTTCCTTGATGTTCCTTTTGGAATTGTACTTTCTATTGCAACTAGTGCTCCGTTTTTGGCTTCTTTTGAGATTTTATTTTGTACTATTGATAACAGACCTTCTATTTGAGGTGAAAATATGTCTTCTTGTTTGTGTGTTGAGACACATATTATATAGACATCAAACCCACTAAAGTTGATAGCTTTTTTTATTCCTGCTATTTTCTCTGCACGTTCAAGTGCTTTTGTGCTAATATCATATCCATATACATCAAAGCCTCTTTCTTTGATATATTTAGCTACTGGTAGTCCTAATTGTCCCAGTCCTATTACTAGGACTTTGTGGAAAGAGCTCCACAGATGGTCCTGATTAGGCGAGCAAGTCTGATCCTGGCATACGTTACTGTTCTGGTCCATTGTTTGCAAAGGTCGCATTAAATCCGAAATAATAGTTATTAAGGAATTAAGAAATAAAAACAGATAAAATATTCAGTACCAAATGTGGAGAGTTGTGTTAATATACATTAAATAGATAGCAGTAATAACAACCCGTAGCCCCTTAAAGTGCTGCATTTAGCGATATGGGCAGCTACAGATCCGAAATGAATTTAATATATCCACTTCACGCACAAAAAGTGTGCTAAACAAGCTTAGACAATCCTTGGGCCCTAGGCTGGACAGAATGGGCTCTTTCCTTGCATCCAGCGGATTGAGCCCAAATTTTTGGACTGCCCTGAGTCTTATTTTTGCGGCTGCAAGCGGCCTAACATATATGTCATCTGTGTCTTCTTTGGGGCTCAATTGGTATGTGTCTTCTTTGGCTGGAAGCATGATGCTTCTTATTTCAGGATTCTTAGATATGGTGGATGGATGTGTCGCCCGGGCTACTAAACGAAGCAATAAAAAGGGAGCATACCTAGACTCTGTATTTGACAAGATTTCAGAATCCATCATTTTTATAGGCATACCCCTAGGAGGCCATGCTAATCCAGTAATTTCTCAGGTAGCATTATCCTTGTCCCTGCTAGTTAGCTATACTCGAGCGAAATCCGAGGCAGTCGGCATTGAACTAAAGGGTGTTGGAATAGGCGAAAGAGCTGAAAGGCTCCTCATTGTCGGAATATTGGGTCTAATCCCACTGGAGGGAATCTTACAATTCGCGCTTGTCCTTGTTTGCCTATTTGCAGGGATTACCCTATGCC
>JAICVG010000144.1 GCA_025935445.1 Nitrososphaera sp.
GACGAGGCCGACATGATCTGGTACCTCTCTGAAGACCCACAGACCCGAGTCATTGGGCTCTACGTTGAAGGATTGGGCGACGGCAGGAAGTTCATGAATACTGCAAAGAGAGTAATCAACGAGCGGGGCAAACCCGTGGTTGTATTCAAAAACGGCAGATCTGCAAGAGGGGCCAAGCAGGCCGCTTCTCATACCGGATCACTTGGCGGCTCTTATGCAGTGGTGAAGGGCGCACTTGATCAGGCTGATATCATATCAGTCGATAGCTATGAAGAGCTGACGGCGGCACTCAAGGCACTCGCGTGGCAACCGGTGTCAAACGGAGGTAGAGTAGCAATGGTGACCAATGGGGCAGGCCCAATAATTGCTGCAATTGACCACTTTGAAAGGCTTGGTCTGCAAGTAGCCGAATTGAGTGAAGAGACTAAAAAATCACTCAAGGATCACTATCCATCAACATACGTCATAGGTAACCCTTGCGACATCACGGGATCTGCAAATGCTGACGATTATCAGTTTGCAATACAGTCGTTCATGGACGATCCCAATATTGACATCGTCATGCCTTGGTTTGTCTTCCAAGATGATCCGCTTGAAGAATCGATTGTAAATGTTCTAGCCTCCTTCCAGAAACAAAAGAAAAAACCAATACTCGTAGGCGCCATGGGAGGACCGTTTACGGAAAAGATCTCAAAGCAGATCGAGGATACAAATGTTCCAGTCTACCACTCGGTCATTGAGTGGGTGACTGCCGCTGGTGCTCTTGCCAAGTGGACAAGGGTAAGAGGCCAGGCAAAGTAACCTGCCATTTTTTTGATTTGTATATATTGCTACCTAATAGTTGAGTGAAAACCTTTAAAGCTAATTCTTTTGGCGAACTCCATTCTTTTTTTTGCTTTGAATATACACATATATGCATACACGGAGCTTCCCATTTGTCTTGCGATAAGTGCAGGGGTTGGCACAGAGAATTACAGTGAATATTGGGTTCAAGAATTTTAATCGCCCCTTCTTTAGAGAACGTATGCTGCCGTATGTTTGTGTGATAGACGCGGACATTGACCCTAATGAAAATGGGTGGTGGCCATACCTAGCTCTAAATCAATATACCTCCTAATGCAGATGGCTATTTGTTCAAGTTCGAACCAATCTACAACAAAGAACACAGAATAAAGTATCTGCTTTGCAATTTGTAACGATGAAATTAATTAATCCAATGACTGAATGAAATTGAAAGGCATGAAGCATATGCATCCTTGAAATAATTTATATCAAAGATTAAACAGGCCAAGATTATAGTCGGTGGAAGCATCTGCTGCAGCATTTACATCATTAGCTGAGGCAGTCCTGATGATTTAAATTAGATGCAGCTGAATAGCCATTGTTGCAGAACTCTGCAGTTGAGGCACGGAGGGCCTTTGGTGTTCTGTTCGTAGCAGTGTCGATAGCCGTCGTGGTTGCTTCTTTTCTGAGCGAAATTGCTTATTTCATCACCAGCATTCCGCTTTATTACTATGCAATAATTTGGCTTGTCAGCTTTGGCGCAGTGTTTGGGGCAAGCTACTCACGCTTGCGCAAAGCGATACCTGCAATCCTAGGCAGAATGAAGACTAGCACTAAGTGGCCTGCAGGTGCAAAGGCACTCAATGGAATTTGCTGGGCAGGACCTTTTGCTGCAATAGCCGCTTTTCCAACATTATATCAATACCTTATCCTATCTGGCATCGGTCTTGGCAACTTGTCGACGTATTTAATGATCAAGAAGTATAGCGGCGCTGATAACCGCGAGCAACTGATAGTCGCTATAATTTCTCTTGCCGCAGTACCAGCAGCTGTCATGATCGACAGCATGCTTTTTGCAACACGACAAGACATTGCAGTAATGCTGTCAAGAATCTTTATTGGAATCGCCTATGCGGCTGGAGGTATGTTTGCATTACTAGCAAAAGCGGGCCCGGTGGGCTTCGATCCCACGACTTCCGGCTCTCTCCAATAGAATTTAGAAGGCAGGCGCTCTATCCATGCTGAGCTACGGGCCCCTCCTCCGCTCTAGTCCCTCTTGTTAATTTAATGATTGCGGGTTACAAAGACGTTTATGTTTGTATCAAGCCAGTTTGAGAAACCCCTTTTTGTACGTACCATTTATGCGGCAAGAATTGATTGATCTATTCTTTTCTTATAATGTATCTCAAGACAGACACACAGTGGAAGCAGTTGTACCTACGTTCAGCTTGGCTTTATCAGGAAGTTTAGTAGCAGAAGTAACTTGAAATCTAATACAAGATTCATATTAAAACTACACTTTTAGTGTAAATTCTATACCACGAAACTATAATAGCCAGTCGACGAATTCTAGATATTGTGTGAAAGATATGGTTGAAAATGATAATACCGAGAACGCACAACAATTTATGCAAGAGCAAGTCAACAATGCGTTTGAATTTTGGAGCAGTAAGTTAAAACTGCCGACAATTGGTCCTACGTACGCCTTTTCAAAGGATTTTAGTTCATTTGCTAACGATTTTGTCACCCTTGGCAAGGCCATGATTGAACTCAAAAGCAACATGGACAGCTACTGGTCTCTTCTGAGTGCAGCCTACACAAGGGCAATGAGAAACACAGCAGAGCAAGCTCCAATGCAGCTGGCAACAAAAGAAGATTATGAGAATTACCGACGCGCCGCCATTGAAGCTTTTGAAGACACTTTCACTGATCTCTTTACATCTTCTGAATTTTCTCAGGTCTATGGCAAGCTACTTGGCAGTCAGTTGAATGTATCAAGGGTTGTGCAGAGTATAGTAGAGAAGAACTTCAAGATGCTCAACCTTCCAACAAGAAGCGAGGTTGACGATATACTGAAGGATATTGTGGAACTGAAGAGAACTGTGCGGGATATGAAGAGGAGCGTTGATGCGAGGAATGACCAAGCAAGAATTGCAACCTGACCAGAAGAAGGAGCAAGAAAACGTTCAACCGCCGCAAAGCGAGCTGGAGGAGCTGATAAGAAAAGAGCCTACACTTGCTGAGGAAATCCTGGAAGCGTATCGCAAGCTTGAAAAGGCAAGGGATATCCTCCACACGGCTGGCAACATTGGAGTTGGCGAGACTCCCAACGAGGTACTCGTTGAAAAAAGAGCCTACAGACTGTTGCACTATCAGCAGATGGTCAGCAAGACCGCGAGGACTCCGATACTTATTGTTTATGCGCTCATCAACAGGTCGTATGTGCTTGATCTCCAGCCTGACAAGAGCTGGATTCGCAGCCTGCTAAGTCAGGGTTTTGACGTCTATCTTATTGACTGGAAAACACCCACTGCTGCAGACAAGTATGTTTCGTTTGACGACTATGTCAATTGCTACATTGATGACTGTGTTGAGGCTGTACTCAAAAAGAATAAGGTAGAAAAGCTGACGCTCCACGGCTACTGCATGGGCGGAACCATGTCTACGATGTATACGGCGCTGCACCAAGAAAAGATAAGGAATCTTGCAGTAATCGCACCTGTGATAGACGGTCAGAAGGATTTCACAGTTATTGGAAACCTTGCAAAGAACATGGATGTCGACAAGATGCTGCAAGTCGTCGGAAATCTGCAATCTGAGCAATTGTATGCATTATATGTTACACTGAAGCCGTTCAAACAGGGCATCAACAAGTACTTGAATCTTCTTCAGAATGTCGATAACGAGCAGTTTGTCGGCAACTTTTTGCGCCTTGAAAAATGGTTGTATGATACGCCTCCAATAGCAGGGGAAACATTCAGGCAGTGGATATCAGATATTTATCAGAAGAACCTGTTGGTGAAGAATGAAATGAAGCTGAGCGACAAGATAGTGGACTTGTCAACGATCAAGGTTCCGCTGCTCAACATTATCGCTGACGAAGATCATCTTGTGTCGCCGCAATGCAGCGCTCCTCTAAATGATGTAGTGTCAAGCACCGATAAGCGTCTCATGAGGTTCCACACTGGCCATGTGGGACTCATTGCTAGCCTTTACTCACAGAATAACGTACTGCCGAAAGTGGGCCAATGGCTTATTGCCAGGTCGCAGTAGAAGTTATAATGTTTGTATAAATGCATTCAATGGAAGTTATCTAATTGAGAGGCATTTATGCAAGCTAGTACGAGTGATAACTCCGCTTTGGCTGTCCAGAAGAGTGTGTGGCAGTATAAACAATACGATTGCACCTAGATGATGCATCCAAGATTGAGATTCTCCATCATAGGATCGGATTAATCTTATGATTCTAATAGAGCGCAGGAATACGAGTAGAGCATGGTTCTTGAAAGCATACCAACTGGCTATGAAATCCGCTTTTTGATCGATATTGGGATTGTACTGGGAGCCGGATTTGCAATAGGTGCAGAGAGAGAATCAAGGAACAAGCCTGCCGGGATTAGTACCCATTGTCTGGTAATTGGAGGCGCTATGATTTTTACGTTCCTGTCCTCCTTAGTGGATCCAAATTCTACTTCACGAATTGCTGCACAGGTGGTATCAGGCATTGGGTTCTTGGGAGCAGGCATTATCTTGAAGAGTGAGATTGACAAGAAAATCACTAACCTAACTACTGCTGCCGCTATATGGTATGCTGCCGCAATCGGCATGGCAATAGGCTATGAATACTACTTTTTGGCAGCTGTGGCTACAGCGTTTGCCGTTGGAGTGCCGAGAATACCTCACATTTCAAAATTGGTGAAAAAAGATGAAGAGAC
>JAICVG010000084.1 GCA_025935445.1 Nitrososphaera sp.
AGTCGACAGTTCAGAAATGCCTAGCTTCGCAATTATGTGCATACCCGTGTTTTCGTACAATGCTGGGTCGACAGTGCTTTTGAACTGCTGAGCGGAGAACAGGATTGTGCCGCGTGACCTGCCCGCAACTACGGTCCTCATTACCTGCTCGGCTACAGCCGATATATCGCGTGCAGACCGTGGGATGAACCTATTGATCTCGTCAACAAAAATCAAAATGTACTTCGGCCTTTTGCGGCTCTGCCTTGAAGAGTACAGCTCGTCAATGCTCTTCATTACATCTCCTACTACGAACCCCTGTTCCTGTAGAGTCGGTATCATGGATATGTCAATGACAAAAACGTCGCTGCGTCTAATTTTTTTTATCTCTTTCCCAAGGTACCTGCTTGTTACTTTCTTGTCGATAAACATAGGCGACTTGCGGAACCTCTGGACGTGACCTAGGAAGCGAAGGAGCGTGGATTTTAGCGCCACCACCTCCTGAGGGTAGCCTCTGAATTCAAGCAGATCACTCCACGTGCTCACCCGCTTGCTGGCGGAGAGCAACGGCCACGCCTCATAGATGTAGTTCAGTATCGATGAAATGTTATAGCTATCATCGTTGCTCCCAAACAGCAGGTCTAGTCTGTCATATACATCCTCAAGTCCAAACGAATATGTCTTCGAGTTGTTAGGCACAACAGCAGAGTTCGCCCTCCCATCTCTTCCCCTCGGCAAAAAGTATGTGACATTTTCAAATGGCTTGATATCTAGGTCAAGTAAGTCGAACAGCTTCTTTGTCTTTTTGTCGATCTTCTTGCTTTGGTCGATGTGAAGCAGATCTTCTTCCTTTGTGTTAAAAATTATTATCGCTACATCCTCGTGAATGTCTTTCACAAGTCTCTGATAAGCGGATTGAAGCAGAAAAAACAGATACGATGTTTTTAAGTTGCCGGAAATGCCGGCCGCATTTACGTGTGCTGTGTCAGGTCCAAGCAGGTATGAAATGTCAAGTGATACTGGCACTTGGAGACCATTTGTCATTTCTATTATTCCTGCAGGTATAGGATTTTGCATCTCAGGTATTCCAAGGGCAAATATCACCTCCTTCTGAGTGGCAAACCTGACAGGTTTGGCTGCTCCGACAGGCATCCCTATAGAAATAGTTTTTACTGGGTCGTTTTCTATGCCAGTATTTGCCATTACCGCAACCCTGGCTGCAGTTCCGATATCTTCCGTAGCTTTAAGCTCCTTTACCATGCCAATAGTTCTTGTATCGAAAATGTGTCTGACTGTGACAAAGTCAAAAGGGCTTATAATGATGTAGGGATTGATTGAAAACCAAAAGCTGTCCATGGTGTTCGGAAACCTGTCAGACGCTAACGTCTTGCCAATATCCTTATCCTTGCCATTCTTCTGCCGGACAAGGTTGAGTTCTTGCATGTTGAGTTAACAGAATAACATCGTATTTGACTATCACATACACACACAAAAAATTAAGGCTGGATTAAGATTGCCATCTCTATCTTTATCGGTCGAATTTAACTACTGCTTGTACCCAACCTTCATGTATACTTTTGATTTCTTTGTGCGCTCAACTTCAATATTCGTTAGTTTTTGATCTTTTGCTTGCACTATTGCCTACTTCGGTAGGTACTTCTAGAAAACCAATTTTTCATACTCTGACTCTGTTGACAAACAAAAAGAAAAAAGATTGGTTTACTTATTTGATCCAGCAGCACCCTGCTCGTACTCGTCGCCTGTTTCAGCTGCACCAGCTGTTCCTTTTGCCATTCCCTTGCTTCTTGCTATCTCACGAGCCTTTTCCGCGTCTGTCCCTGTCTGGCCTGGTCCAGTAATATTTTCTTCCATTTCACGCTTGACAGCTGTTGGCTCGTGCTCCTTTATCTTGGCAGGCGTCATGGGTTCTTTGTCGCGGTATTCTTTTAATGGATCATCCTTTCTCTTAGTTTCTGTTCCTGGAGCACCTTCCTCGTACTCCCTTTCTTGATCGGACATGCTTGTGGTGGCATCAATAACTATTTACTGATTATGAAACAATGCAAAGGTATATTTTTCATAGCCGGAATAGCTGTGGCATTGCCACTTGAAAGCCTAGGCGAGTATGTTGAAGCATTAGAGCAGACAAACCAGCTTAGGCGAGTAAAAACAAAAGTCAGTCCTAACTTGGAGATTGCAGAAATCATGCGACGGCTGATGTATGCCGGAGACCAGCCAGCGGTGCTTTTTGAAAATGTCGAAGGGTCAAGCATGCAGGTACTTGGCAACGCGTTTGGTAGTATGAAGCGGTTAGAAATAGCGCTTGAAACAGATGATTTTTCTGAAATTGGAAGGCGCATTACAGAGCTTACAAAAATGAAGATTCCAGCAGGCATGCTCAACAAGTTAAAGATGCTGCCCAAGCTGTCAGAGATAAGTGACTATGGACCTCGCTACGTAGACCACGGACCAGTCACCGAAGTTGTTGAAACAGACAGCAACAAGCTATCACTCAGCTCTATGCCTGTGCTCAAGTCCTTTCCAGGCGACGCTGGGCACTTTATCACTTTTGGCATGACTGTAACAAAGCATCCAGAAACTGACATCCGGAACTTAGGAGTTTACCGTATCCAGATCATCGATGACAAGCACGCAATAATGCATTGGCAGACGCACAAGCGGGGCGCCGAGCACTATAAGATGATCAAAGAGCAGAACAAAAAGAAGATTGAAGTTGCCATAGTGATTGGTGCTGACCCAGCCACTGTCTTTAGTGCAGTCGCGCCTGTGCCAGAAGGTATGGACAAATATCTGTTTTCTGGCATCATAAGAAAGAAAGGTGTCAAACTAGTAAAATGTAAGACAACAGACAATGACCTTGAAGTGCCAGCAAATGCGGAGATTGTGCTTGAAGGATATATCGATCCAAACGACGTCAGAATGGAGGGGCCGTTTGGTGACCATACAGGATACTATACACCAGCAGAGCCATTTCCAACGTTCACCTTGACAGGAATAATGAGACGTAATCGGCCAGTCTACCTCACGACAGTAGTAGGCAAGCCGATACTTGAAGACGCATACCTTGGCAAGGTGATCGAGCGTTCGTTTCTACCCCTCATCCAGATGTTTCAACCTGAAGTTGTCGACTTTTCCATGCCTGCTGCTGGCTGGTTCCAAGGGCTCGCGATAATTTCAATAAAGAAACATTATCCAGGTCAGGCTAAGAAAGTCATGATGGGGCTTTGGGGTATGGGGCAGCTATCGCTGACTAAAATGTTCATAGTCGTCGATAGCGACATTAACGTCCACGATATAAACGATGTGATTTGGGCATTGACAGCACGAGCGGACCCTGCTCGTGACACTGTCATTATCAATAATACCCCAACAGACACGCTTGACCCCGCTTCACCTCTTGTTAACCTTGGCTCAAAGCTGGGGATCGACGCTACCACGAAATGTAGAGATGAAGGCTACATGCGTGAAATTCAGCAGCTTGCAGTAGTTGACGACGAAACAAAAGTCCTTGTCGACAACAAGTGGGACAAGTATTTCAATAGTACTTTATGAGCTTGTAGAAATTATCGCGCTCGGCTGCTCTAAAGCCGGCCCGCTTGATAGCGACAATTATCTTATCGGATGTCAATTCCGTTGACCTTGAGCCAGTTGCACTTACTACCTCTTCGCCAATGAGTGTGCCTCCAAAGTCGTCGGCGCCATAATTGAGTGCAAGCTGTGCCATGCCGATACCGTTTGTAAGCCACGACGACTGCAAGTGATCAATAAGACCATAATACATTATCCTTGCAATTGCGATCATTTTTAGGAGCGACAGCCCGCCTGAAGCGTACCTTATTTTGCCTTCAGACTGCATCTGGGTCTTATTAGGCTCAAAGCTCCATGGGATAAAGACCATAAAGCCGCCTGTCTTTTCCTGCAACTGCGCTATTTTTATGATGTGCCGTGCGCGATCCTCTTCTGTTTCAACTGTTCCATACATCATCGTCGCTACTGACTTCAAGCCTAAGTGGTGGGCCTCTTCCATTATTCTTAGCCATTCATGGCTCTTTATCTTGAATGGACTTATCTGTTCTTTGACGCTGTCTTCAAGGATCTCTGCACCGCCACCGGCAAAGGTATCCATGCCTGCATCTTTTAACCGCGCAAGAACCTCTTTTGTGCTGCTTCGCTCGACCTTGGCAATCATATCTACCTCCGATGGCGACAAGCCGTTTATACCCACTTCAGGATATTTCTGCTTTATCGCTCTGAACGCGTCTTCGTAGTACTCCAGCTTGAGATTTGGGTTGTGGCCCCCTTGTATTAGTACCTGCGTGATGCCAAACAATTCTCTTGACGTAGCAACGCGCTTGACTATTTCTTCGATTGGTACAGTATATGACTCTTCATGCCCTGGCGGGCGATAGAAGGCGCAGAATTTACAGTAAGTTATGCAGACATTCGTATAGTTAAGGATAATGTTATTAATGAAAGTGATGGTGTCACCGCAGAGACTCCGCCTCAGCAAGTTTGCTACAAAGCCCATAGAATTAACATCGTCAGATTTGATCAACCTAATGCACTCTTTGAGGCCAAGTCGGTGGCCTGCAAGGGCACTGTCAAGAATATCACTAATATCGGATTTACTTAGAAAATCTGAAACCAGTTTATTATTATCATATTGCAAATGTTAACGGGGTCTTTGGGCCTCTAATGATATTTATATATTCTTTCATCTCCAATGGGGAAACCCAACAACGATTTATATGGTCTGCTCAAAAATACAGAGAAAGAGAAGAAGATCCTTTGCAAAAGACTGATGATACTGTCTCAGGCGGAACTCCTGCACTAGAGAAGGCTCTATCCGGCGAGGAAGAGTTGTTGTCGTACAGCGACGGAGTGCAGTTGATGAATGAGGAAAACCTTTTCCTCCTAGGAGCAGCCGCAGATAAGATTCGCAGCAAATTCTGCGGCGACACTGTCACATTCGCCGCGTCATACTATCTCAATTACACCAATGTGTGTGCAGCCAGCTGTCCACTGTGTGCCTTTTACAGAAAAGGCAACGAAAATGATGCCTATACATTATCGACTGAGCAGATAGTCGCCAGATCAAAAATAGCAGTAGAGCAGCTTGGCGCTACTGAGCTTCACATAGTTGGAGGCTTTCACCCAAAATTGGGGCTTGAGTACTATGAGAACATGATGCGAGCAATCAAAGCTGAATTCGCAAAGGTCACGATCAAAGCATTTACGCCAGCAGAGATATTCTTCATTGCACGTGTGACAAAAAACTCCATTAAGGAAGTCCTATTGCGGCTCAAGAGCGCAGGGCTTGACGCGCTTCCAGGTGGCGGCGCAGAAATATTTCACGTCGACACTAGAAAACAGATAGTGATCGGAAAATGTTCCGGCGAAGAATGGCTTGACACTGCTCGTCAAGCACATGAGCTAGGATTAAGAAGTAACTCCACAATGCTGTTTGGCCATGTGGAAAAGCCAGAACATATCGTCGACCATGTAATAAAGATCAGGGAGCTTCATAAGAAGACAAAAGGCTTTACTACGTTTATCCCGCTCAAATTCAGCCTTGAAAACACTCCGCTGGAACAGAAGGGACTGGTGACTGCAGAAAGCCCGTCTACATATGACCTTCGTGTCATAGCAGTATCGCGTCTGCTTTTGGCAAATGTGCTTAACAACATTTCAGTGTATTGGGTAGCGCTTGGCAAGAAAGTTGCACAGGTTGCTCTCTCGTACGGTGGCAACGATCTCGTAGGAACTGCCTTTTCTGAAGAAATATTCAAGGCTGCAGGTAAGGCTGGAGGCACTTCAATTCAGGAGCTTGCAACATTAATCAAAGAGATTAGACGCAGGCCGGTCCAGCGTGACACATTTTTTAATCCCATACGCAGATTGGATTGATCGTTGTTAAAAATGACGCCAGAGAGTATCGTATAGTTTTA
>JAICVG010000251.1 GCA_025935445.1 Nitrososphaera sp.
CTAAACGCCCAATACGTCGTCGTCTTCACGGCCTACCACAATTCGTTGTGGTACGCGGTGGCGAATATCTCTTTATGCCTGGGTTAAGAGCTTTGAAGTGGTTGGCTGCGCTGGATGACAAAGGCCAGGGCTCATAGACTTTGATATCAAAGCGAAAATTAAGAAATTGAGCGAAGCCTGATCAAATATCTCTAATAACGGCAAGTATATGGCATGATGTCAATTAGTTAATGATTCACATTGTCAAAAATGGTGTTAATCTAAAGCATATGCGGTTAAGCTAATGTTTATATCGATCAAAAACTCCGGATACACATGTCAAACCAAAGTGGTGCTCGGCCTGGATTAAAGTTAGGACGATTAAATGAGATGACACTTATTATGCCGCTGAAACCAGGTGGTGCGGAACGGTTGCGAAAGAAGTTGGGGCCTGATAAATTCCCCGGAAGTTGGGCATTGGATCGCGTAGGTACAGTTCATGACTTGAGGTACGTGATTTTCGATAATGATACCAGGCTCTTATTTGCGAGTACTTATGACGGTGACTGGGACGCATACATCAACGACTTTGTGGCGAAGATTCCTGACGAAATTGAAGCGGTATTCGGTGAGGTTCAGGACTTTCGTGGGATACGTAGTCCTAATATCAAGGACGATATCGTAAAGTATCAAATCTCTTCTCTTTATTTTTACAGTGCGTACCCAAACGCATCAGTACGAGATGTGCGGAAGGCATTGAAAGTTAAGGGCGGATTAGACGTCATACTCGACGAGGCTACTAGTTAGATATCGCGATCAAAAATACGAAGCGAAAATGGCTCCAAGTCAATATCGTCTAGCAGCAGAGTTAGTTGAAATGATCCACGAGGATTTTCAGGGGTTTCATCCAGGCTACCGTGGAGTACATGCCCAGGGACGTTATTACGCAGCCCTATTCAAGGCCACGCCGGAGGCAAAGAAGTTGAGCCGCGCAGTACATCTGCAAGGTCAGCCTGTCCCGGTGACAGTACGCCATGGATCCAGCGCATCTGGTAATCCTTGGGGACCAGCAGTGACTCCCTCGATGGCTGTAAAGTTCTATCTCCCAGACGGCACAGTAACCGACCTAATCGCCTTAACAATCCCTCTCTTTTTTGGTCGTACCCCCGATGAAGTCCTTGAAGGTCTGAAGGCACTAAAGCCGGACCCCGCCACCGGTAAGCCCGACGAGAAGAAACTCATGCAACTCTTGGCTACCCACCCATGGATTGCTAACGCATTCCAGTTAGCTAAGGCAGTGCCATACCCGGTGAGTCTTGCTCAGACTGCTTTTCACGCAATTCACGCCTTCAGGTTTGTGAATTCTGCAGATGAGGCACAGTATGCACGATATCACTGGGAACCCGAGGCCGGCGTTGCCGGTCAGACGCTTGAAGAACTCCAAAAGCAGCCGCCATCATATCTCTTTGAAGAACTAGAGGCACGGCTGAGAAAAGCGCCGGTGGTTTTCAATCTTGTCCTACAACTTGCAGGAGACGGAGATCCTACTGACGACCCGACCGCTGCGTGGCCCGACGATCGTCCTCGCGTACCTATTGGGCGGCTTGAATTGACCCGGCCAACTACGGTAGAAGAGATCGGCGATCCCGTGATGCTACACGATCCTACACGCCTTACAGATGGCATTGAAGCATCCGATGATCCTATCCTGGCTGTACGCCGTGGTGTCTATGAAGTGTCGGTTGCACATCGTACAGGAGGTTGGAAGGGACGTCTGGCAGCGTTGGAACGAGGCGGTTCACCTTTTGCAATATAGGAACCAGAGAATCCATCATGTTAGAATGACTTACTTTTATGATGAGCTGTATTTGCTATCCACGATGCGGATAACTCTTTAGGAGTTGTATCATCACGAAACTCGCCATGAGCCTCTTTTCTAGGTGTTATTTTAGATGCTCGTCAGTCAAAAATATTGCTCCAAATATAGTACATTGAAAATGAGCAGTCGATTGTGGCAAATCTCGTCAATTCCTATCTTTCTTTTTATCCTCTTTGATAGTAGACATACTTAGTTCGAGAGACTACCTATTTTTATACGTTATAATCATAGTCCATGAACTATTCAAAGAATGTGAAACTAGTAGTATCATGCGGTAGAATTAGTTATATTTTTTATAGAAAATAGACATCTAATACACACTTTTGTTATGTCTATCAATTTGCATTTTCCTTCCTCTTCTTTTTAGAACCAAATGCTTTAGCTAGCAATACCACAGCCGGAACTATAGTTACTGGGAATATGGATGCAATTTGAATGCTAACAAGAAGAGCTATTGCTATTGTGATGAGATAGATACATGGAATAAGTGCGAGCCTACTGTACATATATCTATTATTATCTGTACTCAGTACTTCTACTTCTCTTCCTGTTTCTGCGGTCATCAATTTTCTTCTATGCTTTATTAAATAAGTCCACAATAGTAATAATGAAAAACCATTTACGATCTGTAGCATAGCCAGAGATAATACTGATTGCAGGTTCTTATACTGAAACTGGCTAAGAGTGAAGACTGGTATAAGTAGTACGAGTATAAAGAATATCAACGATATTACGACTACTATATCATCTATCTCGCTTACGTAATCAAGAATTTTGGTATAAAGGAGCCAAAAAAATGAAATTACAAAAAAACTGCTTATGAGTCCGTAAACATTATCCAAAAAGGATTGTGTTTCAATCCCACTCAGTTTACCATTTATGAGTGAGGGTGGAGTAAGGTTGTAAGCCAATATTGTTATTGCAACTAAGAGCACAGAGTCGCTAAATACCCTGAGTCGTTCTACTGTCAAGAGTCTTGTCAATACCTGGTTTACTTCCAATCAAACGTAAATGCAGATTGTAATAACCTTGTCGATACATATACAACGACTGCTATTACACGCTAATGCAATAAAAAAAGAAATATGTATCTCAACAAAGAATAATGGTACTGCGAGTATCCAAATAATTGAAATGTAAGTAGCACAAGGAAATGCCAGAACAAATATGGATAGAGCAATAGTTAGAACTCCTAAACCTATTTGTGTAATTCTAAGCCAGCCAGGGCGATTTCTGTGAATAGATCGAGATCGAACTCTATATTGGAGATTCCGCACCACAACTTAAAAATATTAAAAATGAATGACATCTGTGAGAATTATGCAGCAAATATTAAAGAATCAGGAGTATCTACGCGCTCTTGTGTCCATTGGCTTCAGAGTAACCGATCGATGAAGATGACCATTACA
>JAICVG010000052.1 GCA_025935445.1 Nitrososphaera sp.
ATATTGGGGCTCTTGTATACTGTATAGCGATATATCGCCAATATGTATATAGAAAACTCGGAAAATAAAGGATATGAACCTAGCGCTAGCGATTGATCAGTTCTCTCTGATAAAATTATAGTTTATCCTATCAAAAACTAGCTTCCAAGCTTTCTGTTTCATCATAATTTTTTTTAATGCTCCTATAGTATTATCATCCCGACTTGTTTACGTAACCGTCAACTATCTAGTCAATATACAATGCGTCACTACAAACAAACCTTCATTTTTCTAGTTTTATATTATCGTAATAAACGAGTGATGATCTTAATCATGACTGCGATCTACCAAAGAAGAAAAGGATGGGATAGAATACCTCTATCATATAATATACACTGTTCACAGAAAGCAAAGGTGGTATGAAAAGCTCCCCCAAAAGCGCGAACACCTTGTACTTGGATGGAACAAAGTGCTGAGTGGATCAAGTCAAGTCAAGACAGCAATCTTTGAGTATAAAAATCAAGGAAGTTCAAGGTCATAGTGTTTATTATAGCCTGTCTGTGGTAAGGTAGTAGCCATGCCTAATCCTTTTTACGACAGAGACATTGTTTCGATAAGGGATTTTGCCAAGGACGACTTGGAGTTTGTGTTCGACACCACCGATAGTATAAGCCGCCTCAAGCATAGCCAGCGAGGTGAGCTTGGCAAGGGAAGAACTCTTGGCTACATCTTCTATGAGCCTTCCACAAGAACGAGAATGAGCTTTGAAGCCGCAATGGCGTCGCTTGGGGGAAGCTCAATCGGCATCTCTGATTTAAAGTCGTCTTCTGTAGAAAAAGGTGAGAGCCTTGCCGATACAATAAGAGTCATTGATCTATATTCAGACGTCATCCTACTCCGTCATCCTCTGGATGGCTCTAGTAGGTTTGCAGCCGAGCTATCCCAAAATCCTATCATAAACGCTGGAAGTGGAAGCGAAGAGCATCCGACGCAGGCCCTACTTGACTTGTATACTATATTGAAGGAGAAGGGTAAGATCGATGGTCTGTCAGTGGCTATAGTAGGCGATCTAAAATATGGAAGAACTGTATATTCACTACTCTATGGCCTTGCCAATTATAAGGTGGAGGTACACCTTGTATCGCCGCCTACGCTGCGGATAAGGAAAGAGTCGCTCTATGAAATACAAGACAAGCTCAAGATAAAGGAGCACAGCAAGCTTGACGAAGTCTTGCCAGAGACTGACGTCATTTACGTTACAAGGATACAGCGTGAGCGCTTCCCAGATGTGCAAGAGTATGAAAAGGTCAAGGGGACTTATACGATAGATGAAAATACACTGGCAAAGTCCAAGTCGGACATTGCAGTCATGCACCCTTTGCCAAGGGTAGACGAAATTTCCCAGTCAATTGATCATACCAAAAATGCAATATATTTCAAGCAGGCATCTTATGGAAAGGAGCTAAGGGCTGCTCTGTTGGCCCTTATGCTTAATGAGAACCTGTCAAGGTAGCTTCATAAAGCTAACTTGCATGACAAGGAATAAGCAACTACTGCCATGTATCTTTTATCATCTATTATTATGAAAAGCATAAAAAACAAAGAATCTGTCGAACTTTGATCTTAATAGATTTTTTGCTTATTCCGCATTTCATAAGGAACGTCGCTTCAGGATTGAAATTATCTTATTTCAAGAATATATATCATCAAGCTAGTTCGGTATTGCAATACCTGGTATGATCACAATTATAAGATACATGGAAATAATATACAACATTTGCTATGAAGTTATTACAATTCTTCGATCATCTACAAGCCTGTCGCAAGGGGGAACTATGCGGTCAGGAAAAAAGGTAGTTGAGTTTTTCATGAGATGAATGCACAGATAAACTCATCATACCAAAATGACACATCTGTTGTTGTTTGGGCTTGGATAAAAGACCTCTTTACAACTACGACTTCTTGTCGATAGGTCAGACATAGATCTAGGCATAGTTGCCCTTTATCGATGACTTGGCGCCACAGGCCTCACAGATCAAAAATGCCACCTTTGGCTTGCTCTTTTCAGTATGGGTGTCGGGGCTCCCACACACCGGGCATTGAACATAGTCTTTGATGTAGCGGTCGATCAGCGCCTGAAATGATGAGAGCGTCTTATGGCCCAAAAATATCACACGCTCGCCAGCTATATAGCCAGCAGAGGCAAGCTCTTTGTTGAGGTACAACAGGAATTTTTCCGGATCCCTGCGTAGCGCCTTCGGAAAGTCCATGAAGTTGCGAAAAATAGTATTCTTGCCGACCCAGATTATCTGGGGGGTTGGAATCTCAAGCCTTGACCTTGCCTTCTTGGCAGTATTACCCACTTTGTCCTGCAGCCTCTTGAGCAGGACTTCATAGTCGCTAGCAGACTGCGATTTCATAGATAGATCGGCTGTACTCTGGTTAATTAATGTATATCGACTGTGATAAAATTACCTGCCAGCCTCTTTTTCGTAACCGCTATTGCTGCCAGCGATGAATCACACCCGATCCAGTGATGCCTAAGCTTTTCTGCAACCGTAAGTGTAGTGCCCGAGCCGCAGAAAAAGTCAGCAACAAGATCATCAGGTTTTGAAAACTGGCTGATTATGCGTTCCAGAAGTTGGGTGTGCTTTTCAGTGCCGTAGCCCGTAGAATAGTTGTACGCTTCAATATCGAGCCAGACATTATCGATTATCCTGTGTGTCTTTGGAGGGATCCAATACTCGGGGTATTTTCTATGTGACAGCTTTCTGACAAACTCTAGTTTTTGGCTGGTAGCTTGCCAGTATTCTTCAAGCACAATGTGAGAGAATTTGTTCTCATATATCTGATAATTTCTAATTGCTTTTAGCGCCCTCTCTTTTGCCCACTTCCATTGTCCTCTTGCAGGCTTGAAGCCAAAGATCTCATAGCGCATTGTAGGCCTGTCTACATTGCTCCAAAAGCCCATCCACTTTGCCTTTGAATGGTACTCTGCAAGTGGAGGCCGGAATTTGGTATTAGCCAACTTCGAATACCACAGTATAGTGTCATGAGCCGCATGCATCCTATCTATTGATTTAAATTGATACTGCAGATTCTTCCTACGGCCGCGCTTTACTATTATTTCATTTCTGAAATTTTCAGTTCCAAAGATTTTATCCATCATCACCTTGACGTAATGGATGGCATGCCAATCCAAGTGAATGAAAATAGATCCAGAAGATGATATCAACCTGCGGATTCCGCTCAAGCGCTGTTGCATCATATCAATATACTCGCTTTCTTTCAATACATCTTCAAAGGCTAGGTTGCTAGTGTTTCTAACGCGATGTGAATAACGCTCACCGCTAAGAAAGGGTGGATCGATATACACGAGATCTATCTTGCTTTCAAAGCCATGCTTTAGCAAATAATCGATGCATTCAAGGTTATCACAATGAAAAAGCAGGTCTCTGTTTATTAGATCCCTATAATTATTCGGCTTGTAGACGAGGCTAGTCTTCTGTGCCATGATCTTGAGATTGTGCTGCTTATTATTATTATTTAAATAGCATAACTAAACTCTCAGCTCCGTATTACGAACAGTAGCTATGTGATATCCGTCAAAAAATAATCAACTCTTCAAAAATAATATCTGCATCGAGCGGTGGTTGCAGCAACGAATAAAAATTCTCATCAGTCCCGATGTAGGGTTTTGAACAGTTAGAAGTTTCTTGCTGGCACTTTCTGCAGTCAACCTGTCGTTTCTGACTTCAACAGTCCAAACCCAAGACAGCAATCGATGCAAGATCGACATATATTATATATATATAAAAAGATACATATTTCTTTCTACGTTTGTAGTTGCAGCTCTAATACTTCTTTAACTATTATAGCCTTCATTTTTATAATGAGACTCATTATAAGCAAAAATACTATATGATAAGATATTGACCATCCATACAGTATCGTCAAATATGATTCCAATTAACAAGCCTTGGATAGGTGAAGAAGAAGAACGTGAGGTAACAAGTGTGCTTGAAGAAACCGCACTCACTTCAGCTGCGCGTGACGGCGGCAAACGAGTGCGTGACTTTGAGTCGCTAATGAAAAGCTACCTGAAAATCAGACATGTAGTGTCTGTCAATTCTGGCACGGCTGCGCTCTATGCTGCGCTACTTGCCGCTGGCATAAAGCAGGGCGATGAAGTACTACTCCCCTCATTTACCTTTGTAGCAACTGCCAACGCAGTTGTCGCAGCAGGCGGTAAACCAATGTTTGTAGACATCAAAAAGGACGACTACACTATGGATGTTTCTGACCTGAAAGCCAAGATCACCAAAAAGTCCAGGATAGTGATACCTGTGCACCTCTACGGCCACCCCTCCGACATTGACGAAATACGCGAGCTTGCAGAGAAGCATTCACTTGACGTTATAGAGGATGCCTGCCAGTCTTTAGGATCGAGTTACAAAAAGAAGCAGACTGGCACGTTTGGAACGCTGGGCTGCTTCAGTATGTACGCAAGCAAGGTGCTGACAGCGGGCGAAGGCGGTGCAATTGTAACAGACAGCAACGAGCTTGCGGACAAGCTCAAGATGATAAGAAACCATGGCATGGTTGAAGGCAATGACACAAGGATGCTTGGTCTGAACCTTCGATTGCCCGAGCTGAGCGCCGCTATTGCTAAGGTGCAGATGCAAAAGCTGGACAAGATGCTAGAGATCAGGAGACGCAACGCGGAGCTTTTGAGCAAGCTGCTGCTTGCCTCTTCAAAGAAATACGAAGTAAAGATCCCTGAGGAGACTGCTGACAAGAAGTTTAATTGGTATCTCTATACTGTAGCCTTTCAGGACGAGAGGGATAGCATAAAGAATCATCTTGTGCAAAATAATGTGGGTGCAACTGTCTATTACAGCCCGCCAGTGCACAAGATGCCATTCTATGCACACGCCGCGTCGGAAACAAAGCTGCCAGCGACAGAATGGTGTGCCGGTCACGTGCTGTCGCTGCCCGTACATCCGCATGTTACAGAAGCAGATGTAGATCGTATAGCAAACAGCCTAAAATCTACAATTGAGAAACAAAATGTATCATAAATTTTAAAGATCAGGTTAATATCCCAGCTGCCGATGCATTTTTATACTATGGATCGACCAACTAGAAGGCGGAAATGGCGATAGACACTGGAGATACTACTTGGATGTTGATCTCCACTGGCCTTGTCATGATGATGACACCTGCGCTCGGATTTTTTGAAGCTGGCCTCATCCGAGGCAAAAATTCGCTGTCCGTAATAATGCAGACCTTTTCGGGGCTTGCCATTCTATCCACCCTCTGGTTCGTTCTTGGATTCACCCTTGTTTTCTCTCCATCACAGGGTGGCTTTATTGGTGGCTTTGACTGGCTGTTCTTTAACAATGTCCCCTTCAATGAATCTCTCGACTATTCGCCGACAACTCCCGGCGTGACGTTTGCTACTTACCAGATGATGTTTGCAGTCATTACACCACTTCTCATTACAGGTGCCTTTGCAGAAAGGGTCAAATGGAATGCGTTTGTAGTCTTCATTGTAGCATGGAGCATATTCATCTACTATCCTCTTGCACACTGGATATGGGGAAGAGGATGGCTTGCAGAGCTAGGCGTATTTGACTTTGCCGGCGGTATCGTCATTCATACAAGCGCAGGTCTTGGCTCCCTTGCAGCTGCACTAGTGCTTGGACGCAGGAAGAATTTCGGCCCGGATATCATGGTGCCTCACAATATACCGCTTGCAGTCATCGGAGCGACACTACTCTGGCTCGGTTGGTACGGGTTTAACGCAGGCAGTGCACTTGCTTCGGGATCGCTTGCTGCAAACACTTTGCTTGTGACGCATATTGCCTCATCCACTTCAGCCCTAGTTTGGATAGGGCTTTCGTGGAAGCGGGCGGGCAAGCCATCGAGCACAGCCGCCATCAACGGCGCGATTTCAGGGCTTGCAGGCGTAACACCTGCTTCAGGTTTCATTAGCGCACAGAACTCATTTCTGCTTGGCATTGTGCTGGGGTTTGCTTCATACTATGCAATACTACTACTAAAAGAGCACTTGAAGATCGATGACGCACTTGATGTCAGCTCTGTCCACGGCGTAACTGGCATAGTGGGGTCATTAGCAATAGGCCTTATCGCAAGCACTCTTATCAACCCTGCTGGCCCGGATGGGTTGCTATACGGAAACCCAATGCAGCTAGCAATACAGGCACTTGGCGTCGCAGTAGCAGCTACTTTAGGCTTTGGCGGCACAATCATCATCATGAAGATAATAGACGCCACGATAGGGCTCAAGGTAAGGGACGAGGAAGAAGACATTGGGCTCGACATTACGCAACATGCAGAGCGGGCGTATGTCAGCTAATATTTTTTTTCTTTTTTCTTTCTTATCTGATTTGTGCCCTTTTTAGAGTTCTATAAAGAACATTAAGATATTACTGCTATCCCCTGACCACGTTGCATACGTTCGTCGCTCATTATATACCTAGCAGTAAAATACTGTAAGGTGGTATTTTAGCTTTATCTGCAGTATTATAGTAGACCATAAATACCAGAGGGCTTATACTCAGGATATATGCCACAAATTACGTTAAGGGGATACCTGTGTGAAAGATGTAGTCACAAGTGGCTTCCAAAGGAAGAAACAAAAGATAAACCGAAAGTATGTCCCAAATGCAAGAGTCCATACTGGGATACGCCTAGAAGGCTAAATGTAGCAAAAAGGCAACAAGACATAGACTTTAAGGGAAAAAGGAGGTTAAGGTAACTTGTCATCTCATACTCCAAAAGAGAGGCAATATTCATGTCGTCATTGTGGTACAGCTTACTCTGCAAATCCTCCTGATGATGTTCATACGACCGCAGTCGCTAATGTGGACGGTGGGGAAGACGACATTCAAATTTCTTATCACTGTACTGCGTGCAACAATGATAAT
>JAICVG010000195.1 GCA_025935445.1 Nitrososphaera sp.
ATTTTGTAGGTGCAAGGACAAAGATACTCAGAACCACCATTGAAGACAAATGGATCCCTGACAGTAAACAACTGGAAGGCATGATTAATTCAAGTACTAAAATGATTGTACTCAACTATCCAAACAACCCTACGGGAAAGGTGCTTGATCACAAAACAATGGAAAACATAGTATTAATTGCCAAGGATCATGGTCTCTACTTGCTAAGCGATGAAGTTTATGCTGACTATGTCTTCGGCGAGTTCAGCAGCATACGCAAATACGATTATGGTAAGAGCATTATTGTAGGATCCTTTTCAAAACGCTATGCAATGACTGGATTTAGGGTAGGATATGGTATTGCAGACAAAGACATTATCTCGAAAATGGCAAGAGTTCAGGCAGTTGCAATTACAAGCGTAGCAGAGCCGATGCAGCGCGCCGCCCTTGCTGCGCTTGAAGTAGACCCATCAGAAAACATCAAACTAATGAAAAGGAGACTTGGATTTGTATGCAGCAAGCTTAAGGAAATGTCGCTCAACTGTGTCGAGCCGGACGGTGCTATGTATGCTTATCCTGAGCTGCCAAAGGGAGAGGACTTATCCATAGTTGAAAAGTTGCTTGAGAAAGGAGTGGCGATAGCACCCGGAAGTGGATTTGGGGATTCATACACGCGATTTGTCAGGATATCTGCTTGTCAGCCAGAAAAGATGCTAGAAAAAGGGCTTGATGTAATGGCATCGATCATAAGAGAGGACCTGTAAATTGCAGCAAGTCGCGATCGTAGGTGCCGCAGGAAAAATGGGCACTTGGTTCGCTAGTTATTTCGCCCAGCGCGGTCTGGAGGTCTCAGTATACGATACTAACCAAAAAAAAATGTTGAAAACCTCTAGCAAGGTCAAAGTTGAAGAGAGCCTATCCAAGTGTGTCCAGGATGCAGACTTGGTATTTATCTGCGTGCCGGTGCAAAAGACTCCACAAGTCATCAAAGAATGCACAAAAAACATGAAGGATAGGGCCATCATTGCAGAAATATCCTCGGTTAAAAACAAGACATTTGCAGCTTTGAAGAAGATCCCAAACAACATTCGACCGCTCTGCATTCATCCAATGTTCGGCCCTGGAGCAAGTAAAAAAGTAGAAAATCGGATGCTTCTAGTTCCGGTTAGGAATGAAAAAATCGAAGTCAAGATAGCAAATGAAATATTTGAAAACGCCAACGTGATAGTATTGCCAAATGCCAAGCAGCATGACAAGTCAATAGGGATAGTGCTTGGATTGACATACTTCGCAAATATAGTTTTTGCAAGGGTCATGTCATCAGGCAATATTTCGATGTTAAAGCAAGTGTCAGGAACCACATTTGGTCTACAGTCGCTTATCGTAGAAAGCATACTTACGGAGGAGCCTGACCTTGTCATTGCTCTCATTGGCGAGAACATATATGCCAAGAAATACATCAACCAATATCTCAAAGAGGCAGCAGCACTTGCAAGGCTTGCGGTTGCAAACGACAGCAATGATCTAAGAGCCGAGCTCCAAAAAATTAGGCTAAATATGCAAAAGAAGCAGGACATACAGCAGTCGTATAACCGCATGTATGAGATGATTGACAAGCACAAGTAAACGTAAAAATAGCCACTTCGATAAGTTCTAGGGAGATATATACATATGGCGCTTCTCTGGCGCGATCCATGGCTCAAGCCATTGTCCAGTTATGATCTCGGAACAGAAAAGTGCAGTTACTGCGAGAAGAGTTTTGTCCAGATAGAATTTGTCACCTCATGTGACTTTTGCGAAATAGGAGTCATGCATGATCAATGTGCCAACAAGCACATACTTTCTGAACACAAAAAAGAGCTGAAATCGAAGATAAACACACACAAAGATAGACCGTTGCATGACTACCAGTAATGATTAGATTTTAGTCAGATGGTGGCCCAAGGTGGTCCATTCCCATGCCGCTACTGCGCTCGCCCTCAATGGATGATATGGTCCTTGTTGACTTTATGCCCTGTATTTTTCTAATCTCATTGATTACAATATCTACTGTATTGCCCAATGGAACATCCACTCTCACTATCAGATCAAATTCGGCATAGACACCCTCAACTGACACGACGCCGGGTATCTGAGCTATCCTGTCAAGGACTGGCTTTTCCATGCCTGGAAGTGTGTTAATCATAACATATGCTCCTGGCATACTCGTTTGGTAACCGAGGCTTATATTAAACAATTATTGCTTCGACTGAAATCTGCCAGAGGAGGTTAAGTATGAGGGAGTTATAATAATCGTAGCGGAAATTTTTTGCTCGTATAGAAGCACTTACAGCTCCTTATTTCCCTCACCACTTTCAACCCTCTGCCGAAGCAGGAGCTATTCTCATTATTTTTCCCGGCCCAAATAACAATAGGTACAAGTAACCATCAGGTCCAACTTCAATATCTGAAATACTTCTAAATCCTGTACCAAATATTACACTATCCAGCTCTGGAACTGTATCGGCGACTTTGTCCTCAAGCGGCGCTTCAAGGAGTAGACCTGTTCTATCTTGGTTTAGATCAAAATGATAGAGCCTGCCATTGTTTATATCTGCGACAAACATGTCATTTGCATACTGCTCCCCTAGTGCTGTGGAGTTTAAGAAATTGATAGCCGTCACACCTACTGTGTTTTGCCATGCAAATTCGGGCTCTCTATACACTCCTCTTCCGCCAAAGTCCTCTAGGTCTTCTACATCAGCCCCCTCGTTCTCTGGTCTTGAAGAGGGTCCTTGTATAGACGCCCAACCGCTGTTAAATCCCGGCCGCACGAGGTTGATCTCATCAAACCAATCAGGCCCATTTTCTGTATCCCATATATATCCTGTGACTGGGTCAAAGGCCATGCCAAAGCCGTTTCGTAAACCATATGCAAAATAATAGGGTAGCCATCCAATATCTTCACCACTGTTCTCTTCATCTCCATTCTCTTCTTCAGTATTGACCTGCCCTAAAAGTACAGGATTCGGTAAGGGATTGCCTTCAATGTCAATTGCCATTATGCCGCCTGTTCCATCCGGTGGTGGGCCATCCTCATAATTTTCGCTTTGACTCCTATGATGATCCAGATCTCCTATCATAAGGTAGATGATTGTACCATTCTGATTTTGACTAACCAACATCGGGCCAGCGTTATAACGAGGACCTGGTCTTGCGGGAAGGTCTAATAATAGCTTGGGGTTTATGAGTTGGGCTGAGCCGGAGTCAGGATCCCCCACCAACTCGTATCTGTAAAGACGGTTGCCAGCTGGAACTATTCCATCGGCATCGTCCCCATCCTGGCCTCCTCCAGACTCGGTATAATAAATGAGGACATAGGTAGTAGTTTCACTCTGCTTTGCTACAGCCAAGCCAAGCAAGCCTCTTTCGTTGGTATCATTATCGTTTGCAACAGCAACATCGACCAGAGGTTCTGGTTGAAGCACACCGTCAATTACTCTACGGACGGTGCCATTGTCCTTCTCAGTGACTATGATGTCATTGTCACCTAGAAACGCCATTGCCGTTGGCCTCTTCAAACCTGTAGCAACCTCTTCTATTCTGAGGTCTGGGTCCCTCACTGCATGAGGCTCATCGTCTGCTGGTATTCTAAGAGGGTCAACTTCAGGTTGCGCTGGAGCTGGAGGTTCCGCGGGAGCTTCCTCTTCATCCGTATCTTCAGCTTCCTCTTCATCCGTATCCTCTTGTCCTGCAGCCCCTACGGGTAAATTGGCCAGCAAAATAATAACAAACAAAAATGGCACCCATAGTGATAGGATCCTCGCTCTCTTAGGCAGTGCAATGGGATTTGAATCTGCAATATGGATAAAGAAATTAAAGATGACCTTCGGATGCAATAGACTAAAAATGAACCAAATGGATGAGCAGCAGCAACCTAGCCACGAGGTAAGGCCTTTACCAGGACCAAAACCAACCTTATC
>JAICVG010000199.1 GCA_025935445.1 Nitrososphaera sp.
AAGGACACCCTTGGAGATGTCTTTCCTAGCGCAACATATTTACAAAAATTTTTTATCATTGGCCTTATAACTGTCATATAAGTAATTTGCTAAGATGCATGGACCAAATCTTATGTGCAAAAGAGCCATTTAGCTCCAGAGTTTTTCCTTGAACGTCCACTTCTTATTGAGCAAGAAGTTTCCCACAGATGCCGCAGCAACTGCCACGATCAGCGATGGCGGGTATTCCATATCATAGTTTTCGACTAGCGCATACACTAAAAGAAGCTGGATAATGGCGCCAAGCGAGCTAAAGCCAATAAACATGCCAAATTGTATTCCAGTCTCTTTCGCGTTGAATTCCCTGTCTTCAAAAGTCCACAGCTTGTTGAGGAAAAAGTTGGACGTCATCGAAATGAGTATGCCAATAATTGTCGAGAATAGATACCATATGTTCGGAGCCAGCGCGTTAAAAAGTAGAGAAGCGATGTAGTTGACAAGCAGCCCGGAAGCACCGACAGTGTAAAACCTTCCTGCCTTTGAGAGAAAGCGGACAGACGTGCGCCTTTCCTTTTGCCTCATCGACTTGCCGTAGCGATACAGGCGCATAACAGCCCTAAGGTAATCAAACATTACCCCAGTGTCAAGCTTGCTCTTTCCTATGCTTCTGTTCGTGAATGTGTAAGGTACCTCTTTAACTCTGGCACCCTTTGTTTTGACCAAAATTTCAAGTAACATTTTGTAGCCTATTGCATCAAACTTGACGCCGTCGATGATGTCTCGCCTGAATGCAAAGAACCCTGACACTGGATCCTTTACTTCTATGCCAAGTCCATATTGCGCTATCTTAGTTGCGCCCTTGCTCATAAGTCTGCGCTTAAATGGCCAGCCGATTATGGATCCGCCCTTTATGTATCGTGACGCAACTACTATGTCGCAGTTCGAGTCTTGCAACGCTTCTATTATAGAGGGAATCACCTGAGGAGGATGAGAAAAGTCGCCGTCCATGACGACCAACAAATCACCTGTGGCAGACTGCACCCCTGCAATTATCGCAGAACTGAGACCAAACTTGCCCTCTCGCCGAACAATCTCAACATGTAATTTCTTGTTATTGGAAATGTTCCTTGCATGCAGGCTAGCAATCTCTGCAGTGCCGTCAGGGGAGTTGTCGTCGACCACTATTATTTCTGCTGCGGCATATTGAGAAAGCGTTTCGGCTATCGAGTCAAGCATTCTGACTATGTTTTGTGATTCGTTGTAAGTTGGAAGAACTATTGACAGTTTCGCCTTGCTGGGCTTGACCATCTCCTCCTGCCTTGGCAGATCCACGAACCTCTCTTTGTGGGCAGGGATATAAAATATTTGGTTAACCCTGCTATTATAGCAAACCAAAGATCCAGTATAACGCCCAAGGTAAAAGAGATACAAAAAGAGGCCAATTATTCTAGATGGATCTCTTTGTACTAATTCCTATGTACTAGTTCCAGTTTGGAAGCAAATGAGTTCTATGTTTTATGCATGCACCCAAGTGGCCGCTGTTAATGTCATCATGACTGCTCCCCAATGCATGTCAATTCTATTGCACTTGGATTGAAGCATCGTTCTATTTTTGGTCTGAAATTCCTAGTACAGTAATTGCATAAGGCACTGGTCCTTTGCCTGCTGGTTGCACGAGTACTGCTTGAAATGAGGAGTTTGCACTGTCAACTATCTCAAGCTTCATCCTCATATGAGAATAGATTGATACGCTGCTGCCCAAGTATTCGCGTTGCTGCCAGGGAACGACTGCCTGTGCAATATTCCGGCCGGACTGGTCTATCAGAGTTATTGGAGGCGCAGTTCTAACCATGTTGGTGACCACAATAGCACAGCCTGAACTTATCGCCAAGAGTGCAAGCTCATGCAAGTACTTCATCAATGCCCGGTGGCGTTCTGGCCCAGAATATTCTGTGGAGAAGAGAGATGTCAGGCTATCGACAACAACTAGCGTAGGTCGTACCTCTAAGATTTTCTTTGTTGCATTTATTTGGTCGATCGTTGTAAACACTCTTACGTATGTAATTTTTTCAAGTGCTAATTGAGAACCAGAGATCTCCATTATCCGCTCAGGTCGGAAAGTTCCCGCGGTATCAATAAACAAAGTGCTGGCGGCATCTTTTGCACAGTTTGCACAAAGGGTAAAGCACAGCTGCGACTTGCCAGAACCAGTTTCACCGTATATATCGGTAACCATGCCTGTACGTATTCCGCCCCCAAGTAGAGAATCTATCGCCTTTGAACCTGTCGAGATACTCGTCATCATTTGTGTATACAGCTGGTTGTTTTCTTGTATCACCTGCTTATGAATTTGTGTGCAAAGGAACCTTTTTATTCGAGCCACGATTTTTTCAACCGTAAAGTGATTAGCTAGATTGTCTTCTTCGCCTTCATCGCAACAGCAACCAAAACGACCTCTCTCGACACTGCAGCGAGCAATTAACCGGAAAGTTGCGGTTAGACTAAAAAGCGAGATAGAGTACAAGGGCAGGATGAACAATGTTGATTCCTATATGAACCTCATACTTACTGATGCCGAGGAGTTTAATGGCTCCGTTGCGCTTGCAAACTATGGCAAAGTTGTTATAAGGGGCAACAATGTCCTTTTCATCAAGCTGGAAAAAGAATTCTAGTCATGATAAAGCACTGCAGGTGGAGGCAGTTGGCAAATGGCAAGAAGATGGCTGTTCTCGTCTGAAAGCGTAACTGAGGGTCACCCCGACAAAGTGTGTGACCAGATATCAGACGCAGTTCTTGACGAATTATTGCGGCAAGACCCGGATTCACGGGTTGCTGTAGAGTCAATGGCAACGTCCGGGATCGTGTTTGTCGCAGGTGAAGTGACCTCAAAAGGCAAAGCGGATGTGCAGAAAATTGTCCGTGACACTATCCGAGCAATAGGGTATGACAAGCCAGAATACGGTTTTGATTGTGATTCATGTTCAGTTCTTGCATCACTTCATGAGCAAAGTCCGGATATTTCGATGGGTGTAAATGCGAGCGCAGACAAGGACCAGGGGGCCGGGGACCAGGGACTGATGTTTGGATTTGCAACGAATGAAACACCAGAACTGATGCCTCTCCCGATCACGGTCGCGCATCAGTTGTCAATGACCCTTGCACGGGTAAGAAAGAAAAAAGAGCTTAGTTGGGTCCGCCCAGATGGAAAGTCCCAAGTATCTGTTGTTTATGAAGATGGAGTGCCAAAACGCATCGACTCTGTAGTCATTTCTACACAGCATTCCCCGGACATCAACATGAGTCAGCTTCGTGAAGAAGTCATTAACAAGGTTATAAAACCAGTTTGCGACAGCTGGATCGACAGCCAGACAAAGTTTCTTGTCAATCCGACCGGTAGGTTCGTGATAGGTGGCCCGCCAAGCGACACAGGTCTTACCGGAAGAAAAATAATTGCTGATACATATGGTGGCATGGGGAGACATGGAGGGGGCGCATTCTCTGGTAAGGATCCTTCAAAGGTGGATAGATCAGCCTGTTACATGGCAAGATATGTAGCTAAGAACATAGTAGCGGCAGGGCTGGCAGAAAAGTGCGAAGTGCAAGTTGCATACGCAATAGGAGTGGCAGAACCTATCTCTATCATGGTAGAAACTTTTGCAACAGGCAAGATCCCTGAGGAACAGATAGAGGGCTTGGTCAGAAAGAACTTTGACATGAGGCCCGCAGGAATAATAAGGACACTTGATCTCAAGCGTCCCATATACCAACCAACTGCGGCGTATGGCCACTTTGGAAGAAACAATCCAACCTTTACATGGGAAAAGGCAGACAGACATCTGTTCTGAGCTTATGCCAAATTTACATCGAGCCCAAAGACCAATGGTATTTCTATCTGCTTATTCGTCCGCCATCACCACCTC
>JAICVG010000234.1 GCA_025935445.1 Nitrososphaera sp.
ATTCAGGTTGAAGATTGATGAGCCTAAAATAATCGCAACACAAGTTAACCCCTCTATACTTTGACAATCTAAGAGTTTCTTGTACCTTTAGGTGGATGTCCCGGAAACCTTCACTATTGTGAGTACATCTTCATCGGCTAGCTTGTGGTCAAGACCTACCTTTTGTCCAGCAAATTTCGCGCTCTTGCCCCATACAAGTCCGTAACGGAAGTTCTTGGCCATGTTTCGGTGAATCTTATTGCACACATCCTGTACAGTTGCGCCATTCTTTATTATCAGGGGCTCTTTGAAATCAGTTTCACCTCCTTTGGGCCGCATGTAAACTCTGATGAATCCAAGCCTTTGATATATCGCCTCTTTTAGGACATCGATGTTAATACCGGAATCTGCTGAGACAGCGATAAAGTAGTTATTATTATTATTGCCCACTGTCTTTGACTTGATCTCCTGGACAAAGCTTGCGTTGACGAGATCTATCTTGTTAAGCACAATAACTGAAGGGACGTATATGCGGTTGCCATTTAGCACGTCTATTAGCTGATCATCAGTAAGGTTTGGTTCCCTTATTATCAGTCGACCGTTGTGCAAACCGTATAGCCTCATTATTTCCTTTATCAGCCTTTCAGAAGCCTTGATGGGCACTTGTGCATTGACTGATATCCCGCCAGTTGATGTCTTTTCGATCAATATGTTTGGCGGCTGCTCGTCCAATCTGATACCCCCTTCTGCTAGCTCTTTTTTTAGCACACTCAGGTGATGCGGCTGAAAGACATCGAGCACTATCAAGACAAGGTCTGCACTGCGAGCAACAGATAGTACACGCTTACCAAAGCCCTTGCCGCCAGAAGCTCCCTCAATGATCCCTGGCAAGTCAAGCACTTGTATCTTTGCTCCTCTGTAGTGAAGCATGCCGGGGACGGCTGTGAGCGTTGTGAACTGATAGGACGCCACACGTGACTTGGCGTTTGTAAGACTATTGAGAAGCGTCGATTTGCCTACACTTGGCAAGCCAATAAGCACCACCGTTGCGTCACCTGCCTTTCTGACATCAAAGCCAATATTTTCACCGCCTCCATGCATTGTCCTGCCATGTACATTTTCCTGCATCTCTCGTTTGAGCCGTGCTATCTTGGCCTTGAGGAGACCTATATGAAATTCAGTAGCCTTATTGATCTGAGTTCTATGTATCTGGTCCTGTATCTCCTTGATCTTCTCCGGGATGCCCATCGCTAGAGGTCATTATCATTGGCTGCATGGCGATAAAAATTTTGTCAGTTAGATCAATAATTTGCCCGCTTAGGTCAGGTCAAATCAACATATGGACACAAAAAGCTCTCTTATCTGGAGTAACGGTAGGATAGGGATTTGTGGTACTCTAATATATCATTACATTTTTCAAGATTTTATTGTCCTGATAGTATTGTCAACTCTTGTAGTAAACAGCCGTGCAAGCGAAAGTATAACTAGCCTCATATGGAAGATCTTCGTATCAGCTCAGGCATACGTCTTTTAGAACAGAATTCCACACTGGTCCCAAAGTTTAATTTATATCCAGCAGGTTATTGAGACTGTCAGGGCTCCGGTGGTGTAGTCCGGTTAAGCATCTCGCCCTCTCAAGGCGAAGATCACGGGTTCAAACTACTGCGAGATCATATTTTCCAGTGGGGATACATCCCGTCCGGAGCACCTTTTTTTGATGCTTTGGCAAGAAGCAGAGGTTTAATGTTCTGCAAGCCTCTCTTGTACTAACATAAAAATAGTTTTAGATCCGAGATATATCACAATGGGAAAGAAATCCTTAGAAATAGCTGGACCTAACGTTGACAAAAATATCGGAATGCTGCATAGAGCTTATGCATTTGAAATGCAAACGTCTCATTACTTTCAGTATGTAGCTAACAACATAGAGGGACTAGGGGTCTTATTCGAAGACTTTTTCGGAGAGCGTGCAAAAGAGGAGCAAGGACATTCAGTTGAGATAAATGACAGGTTGATGGAACTTGGAGCAAATCCAACAGACGACCCAGGCTCGTGGGAGAAGGAAAGCGGGTTAGGAAAGACCGAATCTAAGAAATATCTTTCACTTAGGAGCGCGCTTGAGAGGGCTTTAGAAATGGAAAGGTTTGGAATCGGGCTTTACAATGATCTTGCAAATGCAACAAAAGACAGGGATCATGGAACGTATCAGCTTGCATTGAAATTACTTACGGACGAGCTTGAAGACGAGCAAACCATCGAGGACATTTTGGCAAGGCTCGAAATAAGGGACGTAAGAGAGGGTGGAGCAGCATAAGAAGGAAATAAACTACAAAAGAAAGACGAAAAACAAGTAAATATAATTAAGGAGTCGGCAAAGATCTCTCTCCTCTTCTTCTCCTCTTTTTTCTAAGCAATGTCAAGGCAGATGATTTCGGCATTATGCTTGCTTTGATCAACTCTAAACCGCACCTTGAACATTTTCCTTTGATGATAGCCCTTCCATTGGCGAGTCTAACATACGCCGCATCTGTAATAGGAACATTTTGTTTGCAGGAAGTACAATAGGTTTCCCGTTGCATAACTTGACCTGTTGGCATGTCCTTATTGTATATCAGAGTAGCAATAAGCAATAATTCAATTTCTGTGAGCCTATATAATACAAGCCAAAAGGGAATGGGCAGTAAAATATATCTCTGGAGAATCTGCGTCCCAATCCAAGCAAAAAACATGAAGTGGTTCAACATCTGATAAGCATAGGAAGGATCATGTCCTCCTATGCTTAGGCTACAGGGATTCGGCAGTCCGGTTAAATTCTCTTCATCTCGTCTGCCTTTGCTAGCAGATAATAGGGGGACTGTTACGTCGTCATCACCCTTCTGTAGCCTACCATATGAAACAGAAAGCAGATAAAAAATCCTCCTGTGATTTGTACACTGTCTAAAGCCGGTCCTAGTTTAGCGGCATTTAAGTGACAAACATAATGCAGTTGAATCCAATTTGAGCATTCTCAAAAATTGAATTACTTATTAAATCAGGTATATTAGATAGAACAAGTCTTTGCCTGTCACAAGCAGGAGAATTTTCTTGCTAACGTGTACCTTGACGTAGTCGATTTTTTTAGTTTTATTCTCCTATACTATTTTTTTATTTTCTTGTTGTCTTGTTGCTGCCAGTGATACTGCTACGTGTATTGCTACTGCTCTTACTCTTGAGTACTTTCATTACTTTGTCACCGATTTTATTCATATAAGCCTTGGGCATCGCAGAAAGGCAGAATATACCGTCTCTAAGAGGAAAAGTCATGAGTGTAACTTTTTCATGCTCAGTTAGGCTGTAGCGCACCATTCCAAGCCTATCGCTGTAGGATTGCATCATTGTGAGGTTCGTTAGTGAGTGGATCTACATCTTCTGCTCATGAGTCCCATCTAGTAGTGGTTCGATCCCTTGCTTGAATCCACCTTCAATGACTTCGCCTCTATTGTTGAGGATACCTACGAAACATATGCTGCGGTCAAG
>JAICVG010000089.1 GCA_025935445.1 Nitrososphaera sp.
AATGCGGGGAAAGGAGTTCATTGAATATGATAACCCATACGATGTAGGTATGACCGGGCTGCTTGGCTTTTCATCTGGATATCATGCGATGATGGACTCTGACTTGCTGCTCATGCTTGGCACCGACTTTCCCTACCAGCAATTCTACCCACCTCGTGCCTACATAATTCAGGTCGATATTCGAGGCGAGCAAATAGGTAGACGAACAAAGGTCGACCTCGGGCTGGTTGGTGACATCCGTGAAACTCTGGTTGCACTGAAACCTTTGCTCAATCAGAAAAGGGATAGAAGACACCTAAGGGAATCATTGGATCACTACAAGAAATCTCGGAAGGACTTAGACTCTTACGCAGTGGGCGAGCCTGGACGAACTCCAATCCATCCTCAGTACGTTGCAAAAATCATTAACGACATCGCAGCAGACGATGCAATCTTTACGTGCGACGTGGGTACTCCGACGCTATGGGCAGCACGGTACCTGCAGATGAACGGCAGCCGCAGATTACTGGGATCCTTTTCACACGGCTCGATGGCAAATGCTCTGCCACAGGCGATCGGAGCCCAAGAAGTTTTTCCCGAACGTCAGGTAATCTGCCTCTCAGGCGATGGCGGATTTTCGATGCTCATGGGCGACTTTCTTTCATTAAAACAGTTGAAGCTGCCTGTAAAGATTATAATATTTAACAACGGATCCCTGAGTTTTGTCGAACTAGAGATGAAAGCCGCCGGGATACTGACTCACGGCACAAGTCTCGTAGACACTGATTTCTCAAAGCTGGCTGAGGCTACTGGAGTCCTGGGTCTTCGCGCAGAAAGGCCTGAACAGGTGAAGCCAATGCTGAACCAGGCCATAGAGCACAACGGTCCGGCATTAGTAGACGTTGTCGTGAACCGCCAGGAGTTACTTATACCTCCAAGCATTAACCTAGCGCAGATAAGTGGCTTTACTCTTTACATGATCAAAGCGGTGTTGAATGGCCGTGGAGATGAGATCGTGGATCTGGCAAAGACTAACCTCTTTAGGTAATATAGTAAATTCGTCAGTGCTAATTCGAGATATCTTTTCTGAGAAGTTTATAGTCGAAATATTGTGGAATCCAAAATCTTTGCCGCACTCGCTCGCGCAAATCCTGCTCACTCACCACCTGAGCTACTCCATCCTGTTGTGCCTGGAGTCCGACCATATCTGCAATTTGAATAGCTACATCTCGCATACTCTCAATTGGTGGCAGCAACTGTGCATCCACATTAACATCATCCAGAGAAAAGTTGCCAAGAGCCTCAGCTGCTGCTACCATCATCCTGTCAGTCACTCGTTTTGCGTCTGAAGCTCTCACGGCAAGTCCTATTGCTGGAAATATGTAAAAATTGTTGCACTGAGCTATCTTAAATCTCCTGCCTTTTAGTGAGACTGGTGGAAACTCTGTACCAGTCGCTACCAGGGCACGGCCATCTGTCCAGCGGATGAGATCTCCTGGGACTGCTTCCGCGCGGTCATAGGGGTTTGATAGAGGAAAAATAACTGGCCTCTCAACCTTGCCCGACATATCTTTGATAATTGGTGCGGTAAACTGACCGGGCTGGCTCGAAACGCCAATGAGGATTGTAGCCGAAATATTCTCAATAACCTCGTCAAGCCTTATCTGTCTATTGTTCACGCTCCAACCGGACACCAGTTCGAATGACTGTGCGAATTTCTGTTGAACTGGTGTCAAGTTTATTCTAGCGGTATGCAACAATCCCTTACTGTCCAAAAGAAAGAAATGTTTGTGAGCTTCCCTCTCATCCATTCCTTCTGTTACCATAGCTTCTAAAATGTACTCGGCAATCCCAGTTCCCGCACTCCCCGCGCCAAGAATAACGACTTGTTGATCTGAAAATTTCTTCTTAGTAATTTTCATGGCTTTATACAATGCCCCTAACGTCACCGCAGCAGTTCCCTGAATATCATCATTGAACGTGCAGAGGCTGTCACGATACCTGTCAAGGATTGGACGAGCATGTGGTTTTGCAAAATCTTCCCACTGCAACAAAACATTAGGAAGCTTTCGCTTGATGCAACTTACAAACTTGTCCACAAAATCAAAGTAAGCCTGACCTGTTATTCTTTCGTGGCGCCAACCCACGTACTCTGGATCATTCAGCCGATCAGCATTGTTTGTACCTATGTCAAGTATAATTGGAAGGGTCCGCTTGGGGTCAATTCCACCAATCAATGTATAGAGTGAAAGCTTGCCAATTGGAATACCCATTCCACCGGCTCCCTGATCACCAATTCCTAGAACACGTTCGCCATCTGTTACCACAATTACATCAACATCACTATATGGCCGGTTTTCTATTATCTCATCCATCATGTCTGCTAACGGGTAAGACAAAAACAGACCGCGAGGACGGCGATAAATGTGTGAAAAATTAATGCAGCCCTGTGCAACCACTGGCGTATAGATGATGGGAGCCATCTCAGATATATGACGATACAGTAAAGCGTAAAAGAGCGTCTCGTTTGTATCCTGTAAGGCTCGTAAAAATATGTGACGTTCCAGATCGTCGCCCTTTCTTTTGTATGCCTCATATGCTCGCACGCATTGTTGTTCCAAGGTCTCTATCACTGGAGGCAGCAATCCATGCAGGTCAAATTGAATCCTCTCCTCATAGTTAAAGGCCGTGCCCTTGTTTAGCACTGGGTTAGACATTAAATCTTTTCCAGATAATTCTGTTTCAATGATCGAGTCGTAGTCATTATTATTCATCTAACCCACTGGTGCAGGAATACGCCATTGATGATATCAACTTTTTGGTTATTCTAATTTTAGGTCTGAAATCATGATATTGCATTGCAATGCCTATCGACTCTGATTTTCCAAAAGACTATCAAGCAATAGGAAGGGTATTCTTTTACTATAGATGGTAAACAGCTATTTCGCCAGTATGATACATTCAATCAACATACATTTCTTGAATATCTAAAGGATATCAAAAGAATCTCGGTAGGGTCATGTGTCTCAAATAATCCGAACCTTACTTACTTTCATAGACTACTCCTTGACTATGAAAACGTTCAATTACGCTGTTGGCATTTGTACTAGCCAAATTGGCTGAAAATATGTATATCAGGTCTACTCGCTCATGTGATGTTCTAATTATAGGCGGCGGCTCTTCAGGTCTTCGAGCTGCAATTGAAGCTCATGATGCCGGTGCTGACGTTCTCATAATTAGCAAGAATAAGAAAGGAGATCCTCACACAGTACTTGCAAGAGGCGGTATCAATGCAGCGCTTGGTACTATGGATCCAGAAGATAACTGGATGATACATGCTGCTGATACTCTAAGAGAAGGGGAGTTGCTTGCTGATTATGAAAAAGTTGAAGTACTTTGCAAGAATGCACCTGACGCTGTAAATGAACTTGTCAATTGGGGTGCTAGATTTCATAGAGAGAAAGATGGCAGATTAACACAGCGATTTTTTGGTGCCCATACTTACAGAAGGACTGTATTTTACGAAGATTGGACTGGTGACGAAATAATTCGCGTATTGTTAGACCAGGTTAGTCAGCGGAACATCGAAATTGTAGACGATGTTTACATCACAAGATTATTAAAATCAGGTGATGTACGCGGGAAGAAAGGAGCTCCAGATGAAATCAAAGGAGCATTTGGCATAGATCTTAAAAAGAAAGAAATTGTGAGATTTGAATGCAAGTCTTTAATACTTGGCGCTGGTGGATATACTCGAGTCTATGCCGTCAGTAGTTCTAGGATTTTTGAAAACCATGGAGAAGGTGTGGCTCTAGCATATGAAGCAGGCGCAGACTTAGTAGATAGGGAGATGGTGCAGTTCCATCCTACTGGAATGGTTTGGCCAGAGAAAGCAGAGGGTGTACTCGCAACAGAAGCAATACGTGGTGAGGGAGGCATATTGTTAAATTCAAATGGTGAGAGGTTCATGAAAAATTACTATCCTGAAAGAATGGAGCTAGGACCACGTGACATAGTAGCCCGTGCTGCCTATAATGAAATATTGGCTGGCAGAGGTACTGAACATGGTGGTGTCTGGTTGGACGTAACCCATCTATCAAAGGAAAAAATTTTGGACAGGCTGCCAACTATGTACGAACAGTTTAAAAGTATTGACGGAATTGATATATCCAAAGAAAAAATGGAGGTTGGACCGACTGCACATTATTCTATGGGTGGAGTCGTAGTAGATATAAAGTGTAGAACAAAGATTAAGGGTTTATTTGCTGTTGGAGAAGTAATGAGTCAGATTCACGGTGCTAATCGTTTAGGTGGAAATAGCTTACTTGATACAATAGTTTTTGGAAAAATTGCTGGTGACCATGCAGCGAGATTAGCAAAGGAAGTAGGAGAAAGACAGAATACTGAACCATCACTACTAGAACAGAACGTAAATAATAATAATAATAATAACCAAAAAGAATTTGGTGATGATGGAATATTTATAGTTAAGGAGCCAATTAAGTTTCGTAATCAAATACAACAATTAATGAAACTGAATGCGGGAATAATAAGAGAAGAGACAAGGCTCCAAAATGGATTGAAAGGAATTTTGGAATTAAAGAAGGAGTTTTATTCCAAAGATAATATTATAAAAGAATTCAAAATTGATGATGAAAATGTTGTTTTAACTTGGGAAGTAAAATCCTCGCTAATTGCTTGTGAGGCCATAATAAGAAGTGCGTTGATGCGGCAAGAGAGCAGAGGAGCTCATTACAGGTCTGATTTTCCAAATCTAGATGACGAAGAATGGAATGTAAATATCTATTGCAGAAAGGAAGGAAGGGAGATGGTATTGTTTAAAGACAGTGTTAAAGAAATCGAAGGACCATTGGCAGATTTGCTTAAAATCCACGTCAAAGCAGAACACCGTCGCGAATTTGAATGAATAATTAGGCAAATCACAAACCATTGGTTAATTTGCTGTATATGAAGAAAAGGAATTTGCTTCAAATATTTTGTCTTACTTTATTCTTACATGGAGCAGAGTTGTGGGTAAACAATTATAGATGGTGGATTGCAAACAAAAAAGTGCATCAAGCACAAATAAAGATTATCATGTTTGGCATATGTTCATGTCTTTTTTAGATGGATAGACTAACATAGATCTTCCAATAATTAATTTAGGAAGGGCAGAAAGAATCTCTATGCCACTGCGGATTAAAAGTGTTATGAAAATCACATTAATGAAATGCGCATAGCGAAGCCAAAATGGAAAATCATCAACAGCCAATATTATAGTTCATCTCCCAACAACCATTCTCGATATCTCTATGGTACAACATAGCAATAACTACTTGTAGAATAATAAAAAAATGTGGCTGCTGGTTTGTTAAGGCTAAATTTTAGCAATTCTGCTACTTCTTCTTTCTTCTTCAATATATTCATCTTTTCCAAAAGGATGTCCACCGAAGCCATGCCTCATCAAAGCAATAGATTTGTAGGTAGAACTATCGGGCGCCTTGACTGGAAGAGTTCCATTATTGACTGCGTCACCTTTATGATGATAATTTCTTCTTTTTTGATGGCAGCCTCAATATATATACACAGTCAGAATATCTCTTCTTTTATTATCACTATTATATACCATTGTATACAAGTTCATTCACTATGAACCTAGACAATCTAGCTGGCATGTTCTCTCAAAGAAGTGGAGTGCAACAATCCATGTCCAGTACCATCATGTCCACAATCATGAGCTACATGATGCAGCACTTTATGCAGAAAGGACTCGGTAACTTCATGAATTCCGGCGGAAGTGATAGAGGCTCGATGCAGTCATCATTCTCTGAGCTAGAAGGAGGG
>JAICVG010000103.1 GCA_025935445.1 Nitrososphaera sp.
TCTAAGCTCCCGCCTCATGAGCAAGAAACTTGGCCTTTTTGCCCTAAGGTCTCGGAGTTTGCTTGCAGTAGGCCACTACTACAAAAGATGCTTTTGCAACTTCTTACTTTAGGCAATTTAATGCAGTGATTGCTCAAGAACTTAATCGTCCAAGGAGGCTTTTGTTGCTTGTGCCGGTTCAATGCTAAATCACGTGCGTCCAAGCATCTAACAGCTTGCCTGAGAATATAAATAGCCTTCTTCTTGGGAGGCCTTAATAGTACACCTCTTTGAAACCACATGGGTATTTTGGGCGGCCCCTATCTCAACAGTAACATATATGAGGTAGTACATTAGCTGCATCAGCTGTTTGAGTGATTATGCCCCCTGTGGATATATTATCTCATGATGGCATTATCATCAAGACTCCAAGTGATAATCTTGCTATGCTTAGACTATGCTGAATAACGATAGAAAAAAAATTTTACGGCTTTATGAGTTATTTTTTCTAAGTCATCTCTTGAAGATCCGGCCGATATTGGCCAATGATCTTCGATATACCTCGCATATAACTTCTGGCTAGAGTCCGGATGGGTTGTGACGAGGTCCAAATGCAACCGAGCACCTTGCAATCGTGGCATGTTCTAGCAATGTCCCACTCGGGAGCGTTCCAAATTTCATCTATGCTCTTCTCGAGAAGGTTATATGTATTCTCCGGGGAATTATACTTCCAACACGGTACTATAACAGTGCCGTTTCCGTTTACAAATATACTCTTCCAAACTCCGCATTCTTCAAAGAGCGTCCGGCCATGTTCTATTACCTGTTGAAAATATTCTGGTGGTATCAGCATACGCAGCGAGCCAGACTTTTTCATATAATCTAGGACACTTCTACACACCTTGACCATCGTTTCACGATCCGGCAACAGTGAATACTCAACATCAGACCTGTCTTCAACAAATGTGAGAGAGATTGCGCTTGCTCCGAGATTCCTTGCTCTGTCAAAGTAAGTTTGATCGATGAACTCTTGCGTATTGAATTTTGTTATCACGCTGTTAAAATAGTGTGGTACTTCATGTTTTGTCAGTAGGCGTAAGTTGTCCATGACTCTGCCGAAGATCTGGGGAGACACTCCCCGCACTTTACAGTAGGGCTCTTCATAAGTGGAATCGATGCTGCATGTCACAAACTGAATATATTTTCTCAGATTCTCTAGATCAATCCTGTGCAGGAGCGAGCAGTTGGTGATAAGCGTTATAGGCATCTTGATGTTGTGCAGATACTCAACAAGCTCCATAAAGTCCGGTCTGCTAGTGGGTTCTCCGCCTTCTATGATGCACCAAACACAATATTTTGACACCTTGTCAAAGACCGTCTTCCACTGCTGTGTCGTAAGATCTGAGGTCTTGGCAAGCGTTATTTGTCCTTCCTTGTCGGAATCACCGAAGGGACACATGGGACAATAAAAATTGCAGTAGTGTGTCATACTGAACACTGCCACAACAGGACGCCTCCTCCCTAATGCCATATTTGTACCCCATTTGCTGATGAGCCTTATAGTGCGAATCGTGTCAACCAATGTACGACTTTTGCAGCAGCTGTTCCTTTTAAGCAATTCCCTTGCATAGAAAAGCTTAACAGTACACTGACATCTTTATCTCAAAGACAATGAATCTGCTAGACTTTGGCATCGAGGTTATTGCTCTTTCAGCATCAGGTGTACTGACTCCTGGCCCGCTGTTTTTTGCCAATCTGGCCTACGCTACACACCACGACAAATGGTCTGGCATCAAAATTGCTTACGGCCACACCGCAGTCGAGCTCCCTCTAATAATCATACTAGCAGCAGGACTGTTTACGTTTGATACTGCAAAAAAATACGCCAGCGTAGTAGGACTGATTGGAGGAATCGCAATACTTGCCTTTGCAGGCTTGCAAATAGCAAGTATTATTAAAGAAAAGCGTAGACATGATACGTCCAGTATCGCAGGCAACAAAGGCCCATTTATCGTAGGCATTGCCCTCAGTGCGCTTAACCCATTCTTCATTCTGTGGTGGTTCACAGTTGGATCGAAGCTGATAGTCGACTCTGCTGCATTCGGGCTCGCTACAGGCGTGGCCATCCTTTTTGCGCTTCACATTTGGATGGACTATGCATGGCTTGCCAGCACTGCATATCTTGCTTCAAAGGGAGCCTTTGTTCTTAAGTCAAAGTACTACCCGACTTTACTTTTGGGACTCACAGTGGTACTGATATATTATGGACTTAGCTTTGTATCGCATGCGGCGTCACAACACATCTATCCCTGAGAAAAATTCTAAGGACTTTGAAGATGAATCTTGGAATTCAGATCGAGACCTTTATTTTTGAGGTATCCCCGAGGCGTTATCGCCTATTCGTGAAGTTACTTGAGAAATTCCTTGGACGTACCTAACTCAGCTGCCCGCCCTTTACGCCGATTGTTATGCATATTTTTGCTGGCTGGAAACAGTATATTGAGACTTTAAAGATATCTTTAGCAATTGAATTAGATATCAACACGTCAGCCTGCTATGGTCACATTAAACTTTTGGATAACATTCTTTGCTTTGTTGACCTAGAATTCGCATTTAAAGTAATCTATCCGCCATAGCTTATTCAGTATAACGACTTAGGGAAAAGAAATATGTTACATTGCCAACGGGATCGCTACGCCTGCACTTGTCTCTAAATCTTTCATCTAGTACGAGAAATAGGCACTTCTATTGTGGAGACGTTCCTCACCCTGCCGTCATCCGACTGCACTGTCTCGGAACCAAGCTTAATTGGTCCGATCTTGTATCCAAGTGTGTCCATACGTTTTACAATAATCTGCGCCACATCTACCGCTCTGGTGATGCTCTTTCCTCTGGCTTTTATTACCACCGTTGGCTCGTTTGCCAATTGCACTAGAGTTGCTGTGACATATGTCATGAGCGGTTTCTTGCCAATGAATATCTCGTTGCTTGAAGTGCTTTGCCTGACCGAATTGGTGCTTGTCGACATCGTGCGAGATGATTCAGCATGGTACAATATAACGTTTATTGCGAATAGGCATGGGTTATCTAAGCATACCTTTGAAGAATGCTGTGAAGCTCGGAAGGCTTTTCCGCTATCTCCCTTACTGCATCGGGGTGTTGTATCTCGTAGCAATGAAGTAGGGACTGGTCGTCTTTGTAAAATAAAAAAACCTTGTTGTCGTAGATACAGTGATAGAGCTTGTCTGTGATCATTTTTTCAGTCTTGATCTTAATGCCATCGTGTTCTGCTACCACAGGGTAGTTATCGTCTATCGCAGTCATCTTCTCCTCACATCTGTTGATCAATTTGGCTATTTAAGTTGAGGATAATGAAAAACGCAAGATTAGCATTCTGCTGTAGTAAATAACAATTATTACCATCGGCATCTAGAGGTCAAGAGCATACCAAAGTGAAATATCTCATATTTTGATTGTTAACCGCATTATATATGAACAGAGATACTAATATTTTATCCCACCATACCATACAGCAACATCATGCCTCTCCCAGTTGATTTTGGCCACTTATTTGACTTTTTTTTGTGATCTAGAGAACTTAATAAATTCAAGTCTAGATTAATTAAGAAAATTGGGATGTAAGATTAGCACAAGAATTGGAGATGGAATAGAATACTAATACTAGCTCCACTGTGGCACTCTTATTTTGGGTTTGGTAAATTGATTTTCTATTTCAGCCAATCTTTCCATTGAACCATTCCCTTTTCTTAGAGTTGAAAAGCACGAATCATTTCTAATTCGCTCAAAGATAGAAGTAACTTGCTCGCTGCTAACTCCATGTTTAATGTCATAATCGATTTGTCTGCAGATATTTGTAAGACTGCCATATTTTTTGTGATTTCTCTTCTCCCATCCTGATGCATTTTCTGACAGACCCTTGACGTACTTTACAACTATCTTTTCCATATGTTCAACATGCCATTCTCTCATCGGAAAACTATTTTGTACCAATCAAAAAACCTCTATTTTATGAAACACCAACCTTGTATATAATCTGACCGGTAGAAGCTGTCGGTGTAACGTGTGTCTCACCAGCGGCTATTGCATCAACTTTGAATCTCAACACGTGAACCTAATCAAAGTAAATTAGATGACGAAATAGGTTTCCACAATATAGAGATATGGCTCATGGAGATGCTGTCACATCTCCTGACCAGAGCTGGACGAAGCCAGAAGCCTCATATGCTTCACCCTAGCGAGTCGACTGATTAGAAGCTGCTGAACCACCCGCCTCTGCCTGCAACCTGCGGATCCTCTTGTTCTCGATATAGATTACCACTCCAAGGTATATGCCCAGCCAAGGCAGAAACATTATCTCTCCAGCTATTGAATGAAATGCCTCCCATTCCTGTACATCTGTCGTGACTACAAGTGCATATAGAGAAAGCGAAACTATTCGAACCAGATTTGTAGCAACAGTACCTAAGGTTCCTGCGGCAAAGTAGATCAGCTTCCTAGGTAATGGCATATCCATCTTGATCAACAGCGCCAGCATAACAAGTGTATAGATTATCATACTGTGGACACCGGCCGACGGCCAGAAGACCTGCAATGCGAAGGGGCCATGGAGGCCATTCATCACAAGCAGGTTGCCCCTTGCGAGTGCCGGTTCTGCAGAATTATTTGGTGTTTGCGGCCCGACATTAATGACGGATGTATCTATAAAGTTAATCACTGCCTGATCAATTTGCAAATAAATTGGCACTATAATCTGGAGAGGCCCAAGAGAATCAAATGGAAAAAATGCATCAAGTGCAAGGATGAGCGCGCTTCCTGCCAGATATATCATTCCTGCGGATGCTATCTTGTACCACTTTTTACCGAATAGCATTAAGAGTGAGCTCGCCACAAATATGGTCATTACAATAAAATCCCACATCCACATCCAACTGTCCACGAGCGAGACATTGTACGCATCTTTTCCATTTCTGATATAGTCACTTAGTCCGTATGGTAATGCAATAAAATATGAAATGGTGAGCGCTGCCATGACTGCCACCATGAGGAGTCTTTTCTTAGCCAGTGAGTATTTTAGTCCGACAAGCTCGGCTCCAATAAATGCCATGGCAAACAAAAAGCCGCCCCTCCCCTCATTCCAAGAAAGAATAAACGTGTCAGGATATACTACAAGTGTATACAAAATAGGCGAAATAAGTATCAAAGTGGCTGCTATGCTTGAGCTGATGCCAAATATGACGTGGCCTTCACTCCCGTCGGAAGCAACAGTCTTGTCCCTCGACAAATTTCACATTTTTCAGAGTTACCGTGGGGGATAAAAATGTTCTAGAACTGCACAATTGCTTCCGTAAACCAGCGGGGCATCAACCCCTGTGCATTTTTAAGAAGATAAGAAGCGCTGCTGTCTAAGATGTACGTTGTTGCATAGTCATCGCTACTACGAACGCTCCTGCCATAAGCCTGAACAAGCCGTAGAACTGTGTTCCATGTATACCACTTTGGGTCGCGCTCCTTTTTTGCAGCGATTTTCTTATCTGTGAGGTCAGGATATGGTACCTTGACAATCACCTGAAA
>JAICVG010000278.1 GCA_025935445.1 Nitrososphaera sp.
AGGAGGAATAACAAGACCTTCAATAATGACCTGTTCACGGGTTGTCTTGCCCTGCAGAATTAGGATCGCTTCGTTGGGGTGGAGTGCCTTGGAATAACTGATGATGCCATCTGTGGCACGCCTTGAAATGATAATCTGCTTTTGCATCTTCTGCTTCTTTTCAAATGTCATTTAACTTATTATCCTTGAGAGCTTAATTTTAACATTAACAACAACAACGACGCTAGCAACTTGGAGACCAAAGAGAATCCATAAGGTCCTGTACTAGCATGTCAACTCAAGGAATTTTTATTGTAGATTATTTGTTTCATCTCGAATATATAAGAATTCCATCTTTCTCAACAAGTGTTCTACCTGTAAAGAATGTGCTAAGGTGCAGTAAATTTGGTAATCACACTATTTTGCATAACATCGATTCTAGGTACTATTCCGATAGCGCTTTTCATTCCGGCCTTCATCCAGTTAGCTAAGAAATTAGACCATTTCTCACCGAGCTCATGTATCAAAGTTATTGTGTATTCTCTGCCTTCCTGTTCGATTTCAAATTGCCCAAAACCGCCATGCTTGCAAATAAGAGAGATATATTTCAAATAGTTTTCAAGTGTATTTTTCTTAAACCAGAACAATATGAACTGGCTTGGCACCTTGTCACCGAGCTCTTGAGATATGTCAGTTACTTTATCATCACCAATTGCAGAAAGCATTGTTTTGAAGCTCTCTTTCTTCATCGTTATTACGCTGAATCTTTCAACATATCTATCCCATTCCGCATATTTTGTAAGAATAACTGACAAAAGCGAGTTTACGCTAATGCCTTTGGATTTTGCATCCTTTTGTAGTAATGAATCAAGCTCTTCTTCTACTCGAAATGTTCGTAGGCGTGTTTTTCTGGCTTTTTGCATGAGCAGGTCACTGTAATACAATGTATTACAATTTAAACGCTTGTTAGCTATGTGGACATCGAGGTTATTACTGATTTCTTTGACTATCCAATGAAGAAAGATGGAAAACGAAAAAACAAGAATATTGATGGTCGTGTCAAACCCCACGACTTCCACTACTACAGGCTGGCCAGTAGGCTTCTGGGCAGCTGAATTGACGCATGCATACAAATTGTTCACGGAAAGAGGGTATGATGTCACAATTGCCAGTCCCAAAGGAGGAAGGGTAGAGATTGATAGCCTCAGCGACCCTAGGGATTCTAGCGGCTATTCAAAAGAAGATCTCATTAGTTTACAATTTCTCCAGCAGAAAAAGTTCAACGCACTTCTTGAGAACACAAAGAAGGTTAGTGATCTGACAGCAAATGATTTTGATGCAATAGTAGTTGTAGGTGGACAAGGTCCTATGTTTACATTCAAGACAGAGACTGGCCTTCAGAATGCCTTCCTAGAATTCTATAATAAGGGGAAAATTTCAGCGGCGTTATGTCATGGAACATCTTTGCTTCTCTATCTGAAGAACAAGGATAACAAACCCATAATACAAGGCAGGAAAATGACAGGATTCACAAATGAAGAGGAGGATTTTGCCGATAGGGTAGTTGGCAAGAAGGTGATGCCTTTCAGAATTGAGGATGAAGCCAGAAAGCTTGGTGCTGACTTTAAGAAAGGGAATGCATTTGAAGGCTTTGCCATAAGGGACGGCAACCTCATTACGGGTCAGCAACAGCATTCTGGAGCTGAAGTAGCAAAATTGGTGATTGAGGCTCTAGGCAAGTAAGAGTCTGTTAGTACAATAAAAGAGAGGAGATACAATAACAGGAATGAGCAGCATCAATAATGATAGTGTGACAGTGGTAGTTACCAGGAGAGTCAAATCTGGTTATGAATTGCAGTATGAAAATTGGCTTAAGCGATTATTTGAAGAAGCAAAATCCATGAAAGGATACATAGGAGCGACAGTCCAAAAACCTGCACCGGGCACCACAGAATACACAAGTGTTTTTCGATTCGACAACGTCGAAAATTTGCGCAAGTTTGAAGAATCAGAAATCCGTGCCAGGTATCTGCGCGAAGTTGTGGATTATGTTGAAGCAGATGCTATCTGGAGAAAGTTATCAGGACTTGAATTTTGGTTCTTGCCACCAAGAGGCACCATAGTTCCACAGCCATCTCGCTTCAGGATGGCTCTTGTAATGATACTTGTTGTTTATGGACTTGTAATCTCAATTGGACAGCTAGTCTCCACACTTGTCGGAGATATTATTCCATCTTATGTCAGGCTTTTCGTTACCATCTCAATCGAGATTTTCTTGATGACATTTGTTCTTATGCCACGTCTTACCAAATTTCTTGCCAAGTGGATTTATCCTAGTAGTCCAATAAGTAATAAAGTATGAAAGTCTCGTAAGTTAAAATCTAGCTGATTCCACAGAGTGGTGATCACAAGGCTTCAACTAGCCACCCATCTATCTATCTTAAGTAAAACCATGGGCCCGTCGGGATTTGGATAAAAATTCATTTGAATCCAAAGATCAGAATTTCAGCATAAATTATCCAAATATCTGCAGTTCGGTAGCATAAGAGTCTTCCATATACTACAAGAAAAGTTGTGGCAACAGTGGTCAATTCCGATGTTGTCAATCATGTTGTAGATAGAATGAAAAAAGCTCTTGGCTGAGAAAGTGGCGCAGTCGTCATGATTTCGGCTGTAGACGATCTAGTGCGTCTGTAGGGAATAACAATAATCATGATTGATTAAATGGCATATAGCACCATAAAACACAAGCAGGCCAAGCGGCCGTAGCAGAACAACTCTAGATAGATATCCTAGGTCTTGTTTCTACGACCGCCTGCTTTTCCCGTTTTCGTATTATAATTCTTTTTCCTTCTATCTCTCCTCTTTATCTAGTCTACGGTCTGCTCAGCTGCCTGTACCAGTGTTTGAGATACATCGCCT
>JAICVG010000138.1 GCA_025935445.1 Nitrososphaera sp.
ATTTTAGAGCTTTTCCGATAGATGCAGAGCAAAATAAAGAATCAGCCAAGGCTAAGATAACAATGCCCGTATTAGTATTAGGTGGTGATATTTATCCAGCTTTAGGCGGTGATCTTCCTGGTAACTTTGCGTTAAGTTCAATGCAAGCGTTAGCTGCAAATGTAACAGGTGTCACAGTTCCACTTTCAGGTCATTGGATTCCAGAAGAGCAGCCAGAGTTTGTTATAAAACTACTTAACAATTTCTTTGGTGGTAATCCTGCTGAAACTAGTAAATGAGGCAGCTCACACGAAGTGGGAGGGATAACTCATGACGACTACCACCAACTACTCTGCGGACGATACTGCTCTACTGATAGTCGATCCTTACAATGATTTTATGAGCCAAGGCGGAAAATTATATGAGCGCACTAAAGAAACGGCAGAAGCAGTCGGTTTTTATGACAATATGCGCAAGCTGATTCCTGCTGTGCGAGCAGCGCATATCCAAGTCTTCATCGTACCTCATCACCGCTGGAGAGAAGGAGACTATAAAGGATGGAAGCATATAAATCCATCACAAATCCGTTCAAACGAGGCCCAGAATTTCGCTGCTGGAACTTGGGGTGGAGAATTTCATCCTGAATTTGGTCCTCGCGAAGGTGATGTAATAGTGCTTGAGCACTGGGCACAAAGCGGCTTTGCCAATACGGATCTTGACTCACAACTCAAGCAGCGTGGGATTCAGAAAATAATTTTGGTTGGCATGATAGCGAACACCTGTATCGAAGCCACAGCTCGTCTTGGCATGGAGCTTGGCTACCATGTTACTCTCATTAAGGATGCAACTGCTGCATTCAGTCATGAAGGCATGCATACTGCGCTCGAGGTCAATGGACCACAGTTCGCACATGCTATTTTGACCACCAAGGAGCTGCTAGGTATATTGCCTGCAGAACAGAGATAAAAATCCCGATTCAAAAAGGTCAGCAGCATCATCCAAGGAATATAAAATAATGAAGTCATTTTTGCAACCCTTAGATCGCCTTGAAGCCATTCTAAACAATCAAGTACCACCAGAATTGATGCGTCGGCTCGCAGAGATCAAAGGATTATATTCTTCATAGCTTGTTAAATAACAACTACTAATAAGTTTGAACGTAACAATTAAGAGAATTAGTACCTGCGATGACCAATGAAGGAATATTAAGTCCCTCACACTTTCTTTGGAAAAGATTTATCTATTAATGCAAAATTTTCCATCTCATATCTCTTAAGCGCCTCACACATATCTATCAGTTTTTTCTTTCTTCCATAGACTTGGATTGTTTGGGAATGATCCCTTACTAAAAATCTGGTACTTTACACAAAAAATTAAGGCAATATAGGTTCACTCAGATATTACAAACGTGTACTTAAACATCGTATACTTAAGAAGTAATACGAAGTTATAGATTGTGCGTTATTGACCAATAAACTCAGAGAAAAATTAGAGGCTCTATAGAACTTAGTAATTATTCTTACTTTTCGAATGTCCACTACACACCGCAGGGAAACTCTTACTGCGGTAACCGAGTCTTTAAGACAGACACAAGAACCTCAAAGAGAACTATTGATCAAAAGTATGCCTCCCATAGCTGTGGTAGGGCAATCAAAATGTTTACAGCATCATCATCGGCAGCATCAGAATTAATGTAACTCCCAATTTAAAAGCGAGTATGAGAGACAGTTACATCAACATGAAACTACGTATTACTCACCACTCTCCAGCTTACTGGCGAGCCACGTTTGACAATCCACCTTTGAATCTGTTGGATCCTGAAGTAGGTTCTGAATTGCGAGAACTCATTAATCAAATGGAAACTAGCAAGGAATTGAAGGTGATTGTGTTTGATAGCGCCGATACCGACTTCTACATTGGACACGTGGATCTGATCCGTGCAGGTGAATTCCCCACAGATGTAGACCCTACCGGTCTACGAATTATACCAGATTTCTTGCAACGCCTAGCACATCTCCCCGTCATTAGCATTGCCTCCATACGTGGAAGAGCAAGAGGAATTGGTGCCGAATTTGTGGAAGGTCTAGATATTCGTTTTGGGAGCCGAGAGAAAATGATTTTGGCACAGATCGAAGTTGGTTCTGCACTCATCCCAGGTAGTGGCGGTTCTGTGTATCTACCACTGCTAGTAGGGCGGTCGAGAGCATTGGAGATCATAGCCGGCAGCGAGGATTACGATGCTAATACTGCCGAACGCTACGGATGGATCAACCGTGCAATTCCTGACGCTGAGCTGGATGATTTTGTTGACAGATTTGCTCGTCGCATATCTTCCTTTGACAAGGAGGCACTTAAAGAAGCTAAGAGACTGGTCAACCGAGCCTCCAGCCTTCCTGATGATGTACAACTTGTTGCTGCTGGGACAGCTTTTGTTAGGATGCTAACTCGACCCAATACCCAAGCGCGCATATCCAAGCTCATGTCACGGGGCTTGCAGCAACGAGGTGACTTAGAACTCAGACTTGGTCATTACCTAGGCGCAGAATAGCTCCAGATCCTGTATGTATATAGCTTTTGTTTCGATGGTATAACATCTGTCAAGTTTATTGGTTCCTCTGTCAGTTGTAAAAAATATGGGTCTTAAGGTAAGAGATAACTTAAGCTGGAAATATGAAATAAGAAATGGTAAAATTGTTACGACTAGCACGAAGGTAAAGAAGTCATATAAGCGATAAATTAGAACTATGATGTACCGGTGGTATATGTTCGGGCTGGAACCCAAGCGTTAGGAGTCTAGCATTTTAATATAATATAATGAATTTCAATTATATCCTGAATTATTCATCGTCGAGTGCCAAACGACATAATTGAGATGCTTAAGCTTGAAGAGAAAATGGTGATGTACATATGCTACCAGAAAATGGTGATGTACATATGTACATATGTTACCAGTTCAGAAGTAAGGGAAACGCTACGTCGATCACTTCCACTTCCGGGGATCGCTTCTTCTACCAAAAACTAGTGGCTATTTCAATATTTTCTTTTGGTTTATCCATAGAGTTGTAATCTACCGTCATCTGTTTTGACGATCTTTTTATAACTATGCATTTATATCAGTTCTTTGTGCATTTATATCACTTATGAGCGCCAGCATTCCTGATTGCTAGGGATCGACGTCATTACAGAACAAAAGATTTTCTACCCTGCTATAGAAATCGAGAAGAATCAAGACTAATTTAACACACATGATAGGCATCTTATGATTTAAATATCAAGATTAAATTCACCAAAGTAGACTCCATTTTTACTTTGAATACGTAAGTGTAAAACGCGTTCGTGAATGGCTAGAATCGAGCGACAAGTTTGAAGTGGGGCCAGTGGGATTTGAAGCCTCGGTTCGTATTCCTTTTGTTCTAGGCTTGGCCATTGTACTGTCTATGGGCCTTGGCCTTTGTCATCTAGCTGAGCCAACCATTTCAATGCGCGCAGACCTGGCATAAATAAATATTCGCCGCCACGTACTACAACGAATCGTGGGAGCCCATGAAGACGTCGGCGTACTGGCCGTTTGGGAATCGTGAAGATTCCATCACCCTCGTTATTGCCTATGATGGGATCCTGCTCTGTCCCCTGACGAATGAAGTTACCATTAGTCACCCATTGAGATTGAACAACTCGAATTGGCGCTTTATGTATGCGCCGACCAGTAGGAATACGCCTCCGCGTTGTACGCCGTCATCCTCCAGTATACCTTCAGGAAGAGGCGGGCCGTAATTGGTGCCACGCCGCATAATATGGTGGAGATTGACAGCTACCACATCATCCTTCAATGCGTCACGAGGGTTCACGCGCCGGATATGCGCACTGAAAGGACACTTCAATCCTGTCATGTCATCTGAATAGTTGAAATCATTATTTCGATTTGGATCTGTCCCTAATTTGGGATTATCATGTTCTGGGGCGAGAACCAAGGGCGCACCGCTGCGCCATCTGCCAACTAGCTTTGCCGCTATCAACTCTTCTTCTTCAGGTGATGAGGCTTGCTCTCGCAGAAATTTGCGAAACGCGGCTACTCTCATGTGGAATTTGCGAAAGGCTATGAAGGTACCGTTACGACGTAACACCTCAGGCTCTGGACTTATCGAAGTCTGTCCATTTTCGTCCGGATATCCCATGATGAACTCGCCAGCCTTTACTGTTACGTCATAGCCTGGAGGGGGATTTACGCCACTTCCTTCTACATGTGGATTGTGAAGCCCGTCTTTGTAGCCAAAAGGATTGCGTCCCTCCGGGAGTTCACTAAATTTCATGCGATAAACCACTGAGATCCCGAGTAGGTCGCTATGACTTTGGCGAGCTTGCTCCAAAACTACTTCCAAGCTTTTATCATCTTTCGAGTAAATCGCCAGCGCGACATGTGTATCTGAGGTGCCAAATGGATACTCCCAATTAGCCGGGGCGTTCTCACCGATGTCATTTATAATCGATGCGCGCGCTGCCATACCTTGACGGAATTCTTCAGGAAAGCTATCTAAAGACGCCTGCGGTAGCCCAAGTGCCTTGAGTCCTTGATATGTAAAAGCTATACCTACCCAGGCCGGAATACTTGGTACCCACCACTCTTCTGCTGGTGCTATGTTTGGGATAATGCGGCGCAACATCTCGCGCCCTTGTGCAGCCTCGTCTATCCGAAGCACAACGTATTCTCCTTTGTAGGGAGATGGACGCGGGCGCAGAACTGTCGCCTGTATGTCGCTTATGTCCAGAGTTGGAACTGCTTGATTATTTTGCAAATCGATAATATCGACTGTTAATTGTGTTTATCC
>JAICVG010000261.1 GCA_025935445.1 Nitrososphaera sp.
AAGCTTCTCTAATTACTCTTCTGCTAATTATTATTATTATAATACTACTCTAGGAGCACCCATTGCAACTTCAACAGTTTATTTAACTTTTTTTCATGGGTGCCAATCAAGATAAAGCTGGTGCAAACTATTTTGACAGTCCAGGAGTGGGAGCGTACGCTTATATACTTTCTCTATCTTAAAACATTAGAGAAAAATGTTTCAAGCTGTTTTTCCATCAGGTCGTAAAGTTGTACCTGCTTTGATCGTTGTAGATATGCAGAATGGCTTTGTTAGCAAAGGTGGTTCATATGATAAATTAGGGATGAACACCTCCAATTACAGGGAGATAATACCAAAGCTGAAGGATCTCATCGAATTCTGCAGAACTATGGAAATTCCTATCTTTTACACCGAAGCAGTTAAGGAGGCTAGCGGAATTGACGTGTTAACGAAGGTTCATAACTTTCTACCAAAATCAAGACAAGAGCGACTGAAGTTTCCGATCTGTATCAGAGGAACTTGGGATGGGGTTACGATTGACGAGCTAAAGCCTAAAGAGAATGATCCAGTAGTTATTAAACGAAGAGATTCTGCTTTCCAGGATACAGAATTCCGGGTCTGGCTTCAGAGTCTAGGTGTTAACTTGCTAGTCTTTACTGGAATCGATACTTCAATTTGTGTAGAGACATCATTAAGAGAAGGATTTAACATAGGATATGATGTAGCGTTGATATCCGATGCCACCGCCTCAGGACATAAAGATCATTATGAGACCACTATCGAAAGAGTAAGCGACTACTATGGACTTGTAATGAGTATAGAACGATTTAAAAAAGCGATTAATACTCTGGACAAAGTGAGAAAAGGCGAGTTAGATTTACGTAGTCTATCAGAAGAAAAATTGGATGCCTTTCTTGAGGAATTTAACCTACTTGATCCTAGGACGTTTGCTCTCGCAAGCTAAGCGTCAAGTCCTTTAACTTGTCAATCCTAGATATATATATGCGGGCACTCCAATGCCTCGATTTGAAAATATGACAGGACCGATTTTAGGATGTGACAGACTGAAATTAAAATGTCCATAGACATTGTTCCGTCCTTTGAACCAATGCTCGGCCATGTGGTAACTAGCTACTAATAACACACTATGCGCTACTATATCCCATTTTTCGCTCTTACTCCAACATACCTAGGCCCTAATATCTAGAGTTATTCTAACCTTAGAGCTGAATCATATTTCATTCGAAACTCATTAACAGCAGAGCTTCACCTAGGATTTTTTCATTATCTTCAAAAATGAAAATTGGAGAAACATGATACAAGAAGTAGAGAGGTTAGATTGAAGAAGTCATTCGAATACAATATTATACCCCTAAAGGTTTCATAATTGATGCAAGTACATAATCGAAAGAATTCTTTATAGCAAAGTAGATGAAAAGAGTGGCCAAATATTTCTTCATAATGCACAAGTGATAGTTAATTCGATGCACGTCTCTCTTTCTGTTTCTGTAACTTTATTACAACCTTCAGTTCGTCCAGAATGGCTCTGTCAGCAAGAGCGGTTCATACGACATGCTTAGGAGAACACTTTAAACTACAGGGCAGTCGTGTCAAGAATATTAGATCTCTTTGACCTGTGGAGGGAGGTTGGAATTCCAATTTTCTGCACTGTGACCTTTCGGTAGCCCAGCGGAATAGACCTACTGACAAAGGTTCACAGAGTATGTACTACCAAAACCCAGAGAAGACAACAAAGATTTCAATCTCAGTACATGGAATGTATAAACGATGGATGAACTCAAACTCACAAGTGCAGAGACAGGTAGTAGTAGTCATAAAGAGGAGAGATTCTGCCTTTCAGGATACAGAAACCAGATCATCCTGGCTTAAGGCTCTTAACATGAATATGCTCGTATTCCGTGGAGTTGACACATCGATATGAGTTAAAACATCCATCCCTCAAGGAAGGATTTAATGAAGGATATTATGATGTAACCTTGATCTCTGACGCTACCGCATGAGGGAGCAAAAGAAGTATTACAAAACGACTCTTGAGAGAATAAAAAAAGATTATTACGGAGTGGTAATGGACTTTGCTATTTGCAAATGCATATGCCGCTTCTCGCACCAGAACAATGGACAGATACCCAAAGAGAGAGTTGACAATTTCACTCAGGAGTTTGATTTGCTTGATCCTAGGGCAAGAGTTTCATGAACTAAAAAACTAACGACAGAAGTGCAAAAAAATATTGCGTGTCAATTCAATCAGTCATGCTGCACTTTCAGCTTCAGATGCACTTTTTTTTCGACTAGTATCATCGAGAAACTGTTGTAGTGATGATGAAGAAGGGGAGTATTCTCTCATTACTTTGAAAAGGAATCCTATAACCATTACTCTCATAGTCGATATCCCTGTCCTAAATGGAAATGAACCGTGTCCCTGCTCTGTGTTAGGATCTATCCATTCGTAGAATGCAATCGATTCAGGGTTCCCTGCTTGCGACGTAAAGGCAGACATCATGGTATCGCAATCCTCAATTCTATCGAATCTTGCTCTTGCTAGCATCTCCACTGCTGCAATCCAAGGCCAGCAGGTCTGATTGTGATATTCAAAGGGCTTGAGTGTCCATGGGCCCGTTTCCTCCAAAAAGCCTTCTGTGACCAGAGGCCACTTTCCCTTCCACATCCTGCTCTTTATGGCTTCAAGGGTGCTTGATGCTCTGTGAGCAAGTTTGGAGTCAAGAGGTTTGGGTGGCTGTTGATTGGCAAGGGCTTCCTTTTGCAACATCCTCAAGTTGTTTTGCTCTGTGTCGGCAGTCATTGCTGCTAAATAGAAGGATGTGTCTTCGGTAAGCGTTTCACGTAAGTCGCCCTTATGCATTTCTTGCAAATTCATGTAGCAACCATCCTTTTGAGACCACATTTTCTGCTCCACGGCGTCCATCGCTCTGTCTTTTAACTGTCTCATTCTATTTGCTTCAGCATCTTGGCCTAGGTTTGATAGCAGAATAGAAAGATCATTTAGAGCGATTATCCAAAATGCCTGGCTGTATACTATCTTGCCTGCTCGAAGCGCTGTATCCATCCAGTCTTCGTTATGCTTTTGCTCTAGTAAGCCATCGCCGTC
>JAICVG010000004.1 GCA_025935445.1 Nitrososphaera sp.
TAAATCGTCAGTTATGGTCAAGGGGCAAGACTAACCCTCCAAGAAAGGTTCGAGTAAAAATGGTCAAAGAAGAAGGTGGAACTGTTACGGTATCGCTGTACGAAGATTTACCGGCGGTTACTACTACTACAACAACAATTGAAACTCCTGCCACAGCAGAAGAGAAAGAGGCAGATATTAAAGCTCCTGCTGAAAAAACAACAACAACAAGCGCCGAGCAGTCTAAGGAAGAAAGAACGACTGAAGCAGCCAGCAAATAGCCCGCCAATCAGGTCATCACTTTTTTGTATCAGGACACAGGCAGGTGCCAAACATATGCTTTTTTTGCATGTTGATGCTATAGTGCACTTCTCAGTGCCAACATATGGTCCCCGCTAGACAGAGCTGCTGATCATCTATCCTTAGAATATCCCTAGACCAAGTGCGGTCGGTCCCCCGAAATGGCCCGCATTATTTTCAGATAATGAATATACACAATCAACCAACCACCTAAATCTAGACCATATAACTAGAAGGCTTTTCGCAGGTCTCAGCCACTAATTTTTTAACTCCTCTCTCAATATTATAAGTCGTGATCGAGGTCTGCCCTGTCTGCTACAAATTTCTACAGACGATTTATGACAAGAAAAAGATGAAAGAGATCAAGCTCATCGACAACCAGCCATGCAAGAGCATGTATCACAAGAAATTAGTCGATAAGAATGGTTTTTGTTACTGCAGCAGGAGGAGAAGATGAAGAAGGACAAGAAGAAAAAGCTATGATGAAATGCCGAGCCTCATCATCCAAAGGAGACATTTCGCAATGAATTGACCAAGTTGGAAACAAAGAAGGAAGTTTGATGAGATGTTAGATATTTCATAGTTCTCTCTGCATCTGTTCATTTTCAGCTGATGAAATTGCCAAGATCGTTCGCTATGTAGTCTAGTAAGTATTCAAAAAGAAATGAAATGGTCTCCATAGTTACCGTCTACTGATATCGTAGCGTATTTGGAGACTTGTGAGATTAATCTTGTTTGATCTCGTGTTTTTCCTTGACCTTGTTACCAAAGGAATCTTTCGACTCGCGTTCTATCTTGGCTTCGTCGTCATCGATCTTCACTTTTTCCTTGTATTCTTTTTCTGTCATGATACTATACTTCTATCCTTTAAGGCTTAAAGCAATTGTAGAAAATCTTACTGCTAGATAATATAAAAGATAAGGCAAATGACGATCTTGGCTTTTATGATCAGCAGCTACGCTGTGTACTGATCACAGGCAGTGTACACTGTTGTTCAAGTGTATCTGAGATCTACACATTGACATCCTAAGCTACTACTACACTAGCTCAGTTGCTTATGCTGTTTGCGCCTTTGCTCTCTTCTGCAATAATGCAAAGACAATTTAGTTCCAAATAAGCATGATACTGTCTTTGAGACAACGACAATACACTGATTAACCCTATTGTACGAACATCTTAACAACTAATTTAGCTTTTATTCTTCTATATTCCCTATCTATCAATAATAGACCATCAATGGCTATCAAAAGCAAACTAGTACAATCAGGGCTGTTGCAGCTGTAATCATGAATCTTGAGTGATTGACAGAATGCTATCAACACAACGGTAAGGCTCTGTGAGTATCAAACTGATGAAATATTTAGAAACGCATATCTTGCATACTTTCTTTTTGCATGTTTAACTGGGCAATGGCTTCAAGATCTTCTTTTTTTGTTTTCCTTCTTGTCCTTCTGTTTGTTTTGTCTCTTAGCATAATACTGTTTGAACTTGCACTAACAAGAATCTTTTCCATTGTCTTGTGGTATGACTATGCATTTATGGCAATTTCTATAGCCTTTTTTGGCCTTGGAATTGGATCCTTTATGATACATATCCAGAAAGACAAGTTTAATGCGCTAAAAAAGAAATCAACAATCGATCCGCAGTTCACTCTTTCATCCAGAATAGTTCGATATGCAATTGCGTATGGAATCTCCGTGCCCCTATTTATCTTCTTAATTGGCTACATCCCAAGTGATACTTCGTATATCTACCTGTTTTATCTAATTTCTTCTGTTCCTTTCTTTTTTGCTGGAGCAGGAATGGCATTAATATTTTTGGCAATGTCTGAAAAAATAAGCAAATTATATTTTGCCGATTTAATTGGAGCCGCGCTAGCTACAATCATTTTGGATCCAATGATGCAATCACTTGGTGCTGGATCCGCTCTTTTACTAATATCAGCTGTCGTTGTTGGAGCTTCCGCTTGCAGTTATTTTTTCATGTTGAGGAAGAAGACTACAACGCATCAAAGAGAAGAAGAAGAAACTTCATACCATAATCCTCAGCCAAGTGCAGAAATAGATAGAAAAGAAGTCGTGGCGAAATCACAGAATAGAGTTAATGTGCTTGCTGCAATTACCTTTTCAGGCCTAATGATATTGTTAATTGTCAATAGCGCATCAGGCATTAATATTTTCGAGATAAAGCCTGGTATGAGTAAGGGGTTATACTACCAGCTAAATCACCCATCAGAATTTCAGCATTTATCGGAAGAGTGGAACTCGTTTTCTCGAGTTGACGTTACTCGTAAAATAGGGAAACAAGAAGTAGACAATAATATTCTTAACGGTACCCTTCCAATTGCTAGCAGCAAACAGAACATTAATAGTAATAGTAGTGATGGCAGTAGCAACGGCAGCGTTACTGGTGCTGCCATGGATAATGCTACTCCTCATGAACTAGCTTCAATAATTATTGATGCTGATGCTGCCACACCAATATATCGGTGGGATGGTTCTCAAAGTGATATCGCTTGGATACAGAAATACATGGACTATTTGCCTTATGAAATGATAAATGCAAATAATACTCTTGTTATAGGCAGCGGGGGCGGCGAGGACATATTGGTCGCACTCTCCGGTGGTGCAGATAATGTCACTGCAGTAGAATTGAACCCCCTTGTAGTATCAGCGGTGAAACGTTTTGATAGCCAATCTAGAAACATCTATAACAACAATAATGTCGAGTTGATTATTGACGATGGAAGACGGTTTATCAGCTCTTCTACTGAAAAATATGATGTTATAATACTGAAACTTGTTGATTCTTGGGCTGCACAACTTGCTGGCGGATATGCTCTCTCTGAGAATTATCTCTATACTGTCGAAGCATTTCAACAATACTTTCGTCATTTGGATAAAGATAACGGAGGCATGCTTGTAATGACTCGCTGGAACTTTGAGCTTCCAAGGCTTATGCCTTTGATCGTTGATTCTCTTGTAAAAGAAACAGGAAAGAGCCGAGAATCAGTTGCAAAACACGTAATGGTGATTGAAGATCGACCAGGCCTCTATTTTGGACGCTCTGATGATAATCAAAAGTATTATCCCATTTTGGTGATGATAAAATCAACTCCATTTCTCGACGGGGAGGTCACCATGGTAAAAGAAAAGGCAGAAAGAAACCAGGCAGAAATAACCATGCTGGCTGATAACTATGTAGCAGAGCCATTTAACAAACTATTCAATAATGATAGTGCCGTCTACAGTGAATACTTCTCCACAACTGTGGCATCTAATCCAACAATCCCAACCGATGATTCGCCATTTTACTTTGCAAGGGAACAGATTCCAAAACAGATGATAATATTGCTTGTAACAGTCGTGGCTATTTCCGGACTGCTGTCTGCATTGCTAATATATCATGCTAGAAAAACAAGAGTAAAGTTCGATTCTAGATCTTCCTTTCATGTCTTGTTTGCAATCTTTATCGGTGTCGGTTTTATGATTTTGGAGGTGACCTTTATTCAAAAGTTTCTGTTCTTGCTTGGAACTCCAATAATGGCTCTAACTGTAATACTGTTTACCATTCTTTTATCCAGCGGAATAGGATCATACATTTCTGGCAAAATTTTTAGCACAAGACCGCATAGGGCGGTACTGACTTCAATTCCAATTCTTGCAGGTATTATTATTATTTATTTTCTTTATTTACAGGAGGTAATAGAGTCTACTATAAGTATGGAATTGCCGTACAGGATTGCACTCACATTTGGGCTATTATTTCCTGCAGGATTTTTGATGGGATTCCAATTCCCTTCTCTTATTACAATGGCATCATTAATTGCACTCCAAAATAAGAATAAGGTCGTCGTATTCCAGGATGACAATTACAGCAATAGCAAGAACAATAACACGACTCTGCTTTGGGGTATCAATATTGTTGCATCAGTTATTGGGACGGTTCTTGCAGCTATATCCGCTATGATAATTGGCTTCAATGGAAATTTGCTGATTGGTCTTTGTATGTATTTGGGAGCAGGCACATGCGCACTATTTTCAATTTACCATATGATGAATAATAGAACAACAGTACCAATTGGTGGAAACTTGTAGCAGCTGGCTAACATAAACCAAGCAAGCAAACAAGCAAAACTAAAAGTAAAGGTAAGTATCACTTTGTAATCTCTCGGTGCTAGCTAATATCTAGGCACTGAAGCTAAACTACAGTGGGCGGGCTCACCTTAGAGGTGTATGAATATATACAGCAGTCTCATTGTGATTCGCCGCAGTTCAAGACGTAACAGGTTCATTTGCTTGCCCAATAGCAGTTGCTCAAAGAAAAAATTAATTCACCATCTTTGCAAGATAGCAAGTGGCAGGAGGAGGAGGAGGAGGACTAGATAGCCTTAAAATGATTCTACAGCAGGAAATAATAAACCTTCAGTCTAATTTACAAGAGAAGAAATACAAAAGTGGTGGCGGCGATGCATCAGAGCGCCTTCTATCAAGAATAGCAGATAGAAATGACATTATAAGAATCAACACCCTGCGATGGGTTTTAGAAGTAATTGAAAAGCTGGAGCATGAACGCTAATCCGATGATCACAAGCAGACATATATGGTTCCCTCCTTCTCCATTATTGGGTAGAGGGTCAAGTCACCGGATCTGCGCCACTCCGAGCTCTGCTCCATCCATGCGTCCTCCTTCTTCCATGACTTCATATTTTCCAGCGTGCCGCTAAAAACATTATACTCATATCCGTGCATCCAGCATACTACATTATCACCTTTCAATTCTCCTTTCACAAGTGATGCCCCTCTATGTGGACATGAATTGTTACATGCGAAGAGCCTGCCGTATAGTCTTCCGACAAGAACCTCTGTATGATCCACTCTGAACATTTTCATTGACTTTTCCCGTATCTCGTCACTCTTGCAGACTAGTCTATATGACACTAAAGAAAAAGATAAAAAAAGATAATAAAAAAGTTAATAATAAAACTGGTTGTCAGAGGTGAATAAGGCTGCCCTGATCCCCTGTGTGCGGCGACTGACCGACAAATTTTCTCCTAAAGTGTCCTGATGGCCTCTTAGAGAGGAGCTCTATGAACCAAGCCTCATGCTCGACTTCTTCCTGCATTATCCTTTGCGCAATGTCGTAAGTCCTTGGATCTCTTCCAGCTGTATTGTCGCACACTTCGCCCCAAGACCTAATTGCACACTGCTCCGCTTCGAGAAGCACTTTTAGTATCGAATTGATGTCTTCCCAGTTGTCAGGCAGATATGCATCTGGGCATCCTGCCTGATCCGCGAATTTCCTGATATCCCTTGGAAGGGCGCCTCCCAGTTCATATAGGCGCGGAACCATTGCCTCAAAATGGTTTCTGTCCTCTATTCTGGCATCTTCGACTATCTCCTTTATGCCTTCGCCTTCTAGACCTGTACAGTGCATTCTTAGAATCGTATAGTAATAGTACGTCGTGAATTCTGCACCTACGCCTGCAGTGATCAATTTTATGAGCTTGTCGATATCGACACCATTTTTCCTCAAAACTTCCAATGCCACGACATTTGGTACAGTCCCTTTCGGACTTTGTGGATTTGACATATAAGCGGAGGCAATATATCGCATAAAAGGATTAGCTCCCTTTGATGATGAGTTTTTTTCTGGGTTCAGATTCTTATTGATGGCATATGGTGGGCATATGGTGCTTGATAGAACAAAACGCTATTGAATGATATCATAATTATGATTATAGTTTCTTGCAACTAGTCATCTTCAATTTTTTTAAGAAAGGTATACAGTGCATTATGACGTGGTTGAATCTCGGTCAGCAGATGAATGTAATGTCCAAAAGAGAAGATAGGCTTAGATTATATATTACAATATATTCTTGAAGTTTGACAGTTCTGTGCTGGCACATCTTGTAGCGCCGGAGGAGGAGGGATTGAAATGAAAAAACGCAAGCTGGTACTTATCGTTGATGACAGCCCAGACTCCCTTAAGGCCATAAATTTTTTGAGGGAGAGGGATGTCGAATTTGTCGAATACGACATCAGAAAGTTTGCAGAGAGCTGCTGCGGTGACTTGCCGACAACAAAGGCACCTTCTGTATTTGCACCTGAAGGAGTATTCAAAGGACTAAGTGGAGTTAAAGAGTATATCACTTCAGTAACAGTAGCAACAGCCGACATCAAAAAGGCAATTCAAAGCGAGTCCGACAGCGCCTATTGGTAGCTATAGAAAGTACGTGAATGGGGAACGTGGCATTAGATGAGGCTCTGCGTAGCCATCAATCCACACCAACAACATTTTCTTTTTCTTTCTTTTAAGATCAAGCAACAACTCCATCAGTAGAATAATATAATACATGCCAGCGACAGAGTCTCATGCCCGCCAAGAAATGGCTTGAAGACCAAGTATCGCTAGCTCCAATAAAGAACCAGACGATCGCAGTTATTGGTTATGGCATTCAGGGGCGCGCTCAGGCGTCTAACATGGTCGATTCAGGACTCAGCGTAATAGTTGGCCTCAGGAAGGGAGGCAAAACATGGAAGCAAGCGGAGGCGGAATCTCACAAGGTTATGGAGGTTGCAGAAGCTGCCAAGTCAGCTGACATCATTCATATCCTAATCCCAGATATGGAACAGGCTGACACTTACACAAAAGAAATCGCCAAGCATGTTACAGAGGGCAAAGCGCTTAGCTTTTCTCACGGAGCAGCAATCCACTGGAAGTGGATAGTTCCGCCCAAAAATGTTGATGTAATAATGGTCGCCCCGAAGGGTCCGGGGCAGCGTGTTCGTGAGCTCTATCAGGAAGGATTTGGCACTCCATCACTTGTCGCTATTTACCAAGATCATACTGGCAAAGCATGGGATCGGGTCCTTGCTATGGCAAAGGCAATAGGCAGTACGCGCCCCGGGGTTCTACAAACTACGTTCAAGGAAGAGGTAGAGACTGATTGGTTTGGCGAACAGGTTGACCTCTGTGGCGGAGCCCATACAATGATGATGAACGCCTTTGAGACCCTTGTTGAGGCCGGCTACCAGCCAGAAGTCGCGTATTTTGAATGCCTTCATGAATTGAAGCTGATCGTTGACTTGGTGCAAAAATATGGCATTGCAGGGATGTACAACCGAGTGAGTGAAACTGCAAGGTACGGCGGTCTTACTCGCGGGCCGTACGTCATGAACAACGAAACCAAAAAGAAGATGAAAGAAGTGCTCAAGAAGATTCAGTCAGGTGACTTTGCTGAGGAATGGGTAAGCAAGTACAAGAAAGATGGCAAGAACTCATTTTCGCGCTATATGAAAGAAATAGAGAATCACCAAATAGAAAAGGTGGGCAGGGAAATGCGAAGAATGATGTGGCCAGATGCGCCTGAAGTTTAATCCAAATCCAATCTCTTTTCTATATTATGGAATCAAAAACTCTCTCCTCTCTCACTTGAGAGTGGTAGCAGGTATGTATTCTACTCTACCAAGATTGATTTGAAGTGGTAGTCAAAGAGCGTATACAGTTGAGTCTCGTTTAATTTGTCAAAATCCTTTAAATGATAGCAACAAACAGTTTTCATCTTCTCTTCATATTTTTGTGGACACGATAGTTCATACTGCATTAGCTCTTCAATTTTCTCAAAACTGAAAAACGAGCCAAGATCTCCAAACCAGGTAACTCCCTGTCTACTTTCCTTTTTTACACGGGAGAGGAGACTCATGGCAAGCTTCCATAAGCCGTGGGAGTCTACATCCTGATATCCTTTTTGAGCATCAATAATAAAGAGCGTCCCTTGATTCAGATATCTCTCAACATCAACACCACTTAATCGCAGGGTGTTCTTTACATCATCTATAGCATCATATTGACTTCCTATTACGACGATTTCATTTTCTGGTAGCAAAGCCCTTGAGTATTGGCTATAAATTTCACGAAATGCTCTCAAGTCATTGTAGATTAGTAGATTGTGATCCCCTGGCTCAAGCAGTTTTTTCTCTACCATCATATCAGCTATTTCTTGAGAGCTTCCGTTCACCATTTTCTGGCTACTGTGATGAACACGGTTCCCTTGCTTCATTTTCATATGGTTCCTGCTCCTACCATCATCATCCTATTATGATGTTGTTGTATAACCGTCATGGCAGGATTATCAAGTTGCTTAATGTTATCTTCAGAGTAAGCACACAGCAACGTAATCGGTAAATCAAATTGCTTTTCTAATGATGATTCCCAAGCTACAAGATGTGGTATCATGCCTGTGTCGAAGAATGGGTTCATATCTACAACAGATCTGAAACCTTTTCTTCCCCAGTCAATAGATTTCCGCACCATCTTCTCCATCATGGTCTTGCTTCTCCTAATGTCAAATTTGCCATCTATTAGATGCCATTCAGGAAATGTCATGAGCGTAATCCTTCCGTTCGCTTCTAAATTCTTCTCATCTATATTCAATTCTTTGGCGATTTTCTCACGGATTCTGTCTTTCGGCAGTTGGTCAGTCACTAGTAATATGTCTTCATCCATTTCCAATAAGCCTACCTTCAAAAACTGCAATGATTGTTCAATCAATTCCTTGGAGGTTTCAAAAGCAACAAGGAAATGCTCTCCTCTGCGGGCTCTTGCTATTGCAGATGTTCTCAAAATAGGTGTTATTTTCCTTAGCAGGTGGTTGAGTGATACTGGCTTTTTGATGATGGTTTTTACTTCGCTCATAGAAGGAAACACTAATTTGAACTCGTCCGGATGTATTTCAAAAGCAGAGAGGAAACAGGTAGTAATTGCAGGGTCAAGCTTTTTCATTGCTCGGTAGAGCTGAAAGCCACTCAAACCCGGCATCCTGATATCGAGAATTGTTAGGTCATAGGTGCTTGGCTTGAAAGAATCAAGCACTTCTTGTGAAGAGCTGTAAGCATCTACATGAAAGCCATTAATATCTAACCCGCGCTTGAGCACATGGAGAATGTCTAAGTCGTCGTCGACTAAAAGTATTCTATATTGTTGTTTCATAGGGCTAGTGGCTTTGCTGCGTGACGACGAGGAAGATTTCAACTTATTATCTCTATATCCACGCATGGGATTACTTACAATTATTAGTATTTATTTTGATATGAACAGACTCTAATGCCCATTCTAGCCATTTCTATGAGCTTTGATAGAAATGGAACTAGGAAAATACATTATTGCGTCATCACCTCTCGCTTCAGCACTAGCCCGGGGTAGTTATTGTACTAGCTCCATCATCAGTAGCAGAGGATTGGATGGCGGCATTACTAGATGGGCAGAAAAATACCATCATTTAGGATTGCACTTGAGCTAGAAGAGCGTGACTGGAAGCACAACCAAAAAAACTGAAATAACAGGGCACCTACATGTGAGCTACTATTATGGTAAAAATTGCTGAGATGGACGAAAAAGTAACACCTATTGTTATCTTCACAATGTAAAAATGTTATTACCCGACGGCTCTAGCTCATCACACTAGAGAGAGGCAAGAGGTATCTCATGGAGAATGCCCATAGCTTGGGAATCAGCTAAGTCTTTATTATAAGAGGAAGCAGAAGAATCAAGTAATAGAACAAAAAAATTAGTACAAACGACTACAATATTTCGTAACCTATAGCACATGAGTGGTGTACGAATTCGAGAAAGTTATTGTAATAATAACGCAGTTATCATACCTTAATCATAGAGTCTAAACGACCAAAAGAAAGAAAAAAGAAGAAAGATGTAGAAAAAGAGAGATATGTATATAGAGACTTATTTCTTACGCTTCTTTAATCTTTTCATTGATGTGGTTAATAATGACTCGCAGCGGGGTACCTGGCCCAAAATTGCCGGTTACTCCCTGCACTTCCAGCTCTTTTCTATCGCTTTCAGGTATTATGCCGCCTCCAACGACTAGAATGTCTCCTGCACCCTTCTCTTTAAGAAGTCTAGCCACTTTTGGAAACAAGGTCAAGTGAGCACCGTTTAGCAGGCTCATTGCCACCACGTCGACGTCTTCATCTATAGCCATGTTGGCGATCTGTTCTGGTGTACAGAACAACCCAGAATAAATGACCTCCATGCCAGCGTCACGAAAAGCCCTGCATATTACTAGGGCTCCCCGGTCGTGTCCATCTAGTCCAAGCTTGCACACAAGAACTCGTATTGGCCTTTTTTGCTGTTGCTGAGCCGACATTATTATCATGAAATTGGCCTTTCTGCTTAAAAAATTTTATTCAATTTCAGCACAAATGGTAAGACAAGGATGATGATGTTTTTATCAACACCTAAACATGCGATGAAAACTTGGCCTTTTCATGCTCTTCCCGCATGTCCCTTTCTTTCTCAGGACTATGTCTTATATTGCATCTACCTAAGCCCCAGAAAATGAAACTATATTGTCAGCCTCGTGTGATTATCGTGGCATGTACATTTCAATCGATTGTTCCTTTGAATAAGCGTTCCAACAGAAATGGCAGGTTACTCGCTGTGTCTCTTCTCTCATATTCTGCCAGGAGTAGGAACACGATGTTACCGTCATCGTCGTCATCATCATCATCATCTTCTTCTTCTTCTCCTATATTGTTGTAGCAGTTCTTTTATCATGTAAAGTAATGAATTCATAAATACAAAAAACAAACATAGTATCTTGTATGTCCTCGTCACAATCATCATCATCATCGTCACCAGAAGTCGAGGAGCTGAGGACAAGGGCTGTTAGAGAGCAGGTCGACCTTTACAGGCAGCTTAGGGAACAGCTCATCAATGAAGTCGAGAGGTATCAAAGAGAAGGCAATCACAAGCTTGCCAGCATTATCTCTGAATCGCTCAGAGAATAATAAAAATTCGAGTATTTAGCAGTCGACAGATAGTCTTTCCTCCCTATGAAGGAAATGTATTAGGGCTGGATATATCGACTATATTCATTATCGTCTATCCTGCCAGTGGTTATAGTGGTGGAATATTAGCTCCTTACATATGTCGTCGGCGACCTATCGCCAAGCATATGATTCTGGAGGCCTATATCCGTAGTCTGCTCAGCTCTCCTCAAGAACCTGTATAGTTCGAGAAAAAGAATAAAGTTCCAACCTAACTCGATCCTAAAGAACTAATATTATATATACAGACTATAACATGCTGGTGTGCTTCCTATAGTAAAGGGTTTGCTTGCAGGCGAGCGACGCGCCCTTGCAAGGGCAATATCAATTGTCGACAACGACGAACCCGAGTCTCGCGAAATCATAAAGCAGATTTTCAGCAAGACAGGCAATATAAGGACAGTGGGTTTTACAGGTCCTGGTGGGGCCGGTAAAAGCTCTCTTGTTGGCAAGCTAATACCTGAATGCGAGGCGCTTGGCTACAAGGTTGCAGTGCTTGCAGTCGATCCCACAAGCCCCATAACTGGTGGCGCTATACTGGGAGACAGGGTCAGAATGCAGGGCAACCTTGGCAATCAAAAAGTGTTCATGCGAAGTATGGCATCAAGGGGAGCTATGGGAGGTGTTTCCAAATCGCTCAGAAATGCGATCAGAATACTTGATGTCGCCGGCTACAATATTGTGCTTATTGAAAGCGTCGGTGCAGGCCAGCTTGAGGTTGAAATTTCTAAAGTCGTCGATCTTACAGTAGTTCTATTCTCGCCGCACACAGGAGACAACGTGCAGGCCGTAAAAGCTGGGCTCACCGAAATAGGTGACATTTACGTTGTAAATAAGGCAGATCTAGAAGGTGCTACTAGCCTCTATCAAACAGTACTTGACCTGATTGGCGATACTGATAGAAAACCAGCCGTTCTTAAGACGTCTGTCAAGACAGGAGAGAGTATTGGGGAATTAGCCAAGAGTATTGATAAATTACTAAAAGAAAAAAGCATTAATTATAAAGAACGCGAGAGAAAGATGCTGGAGGATGAGTTAACAGACATGATTTTAAATATCTTGGAGAAAAAGGTTTCCTCTATGCTTGCTCAGGAAAGAAAATATTCAGAGTTTATCGACAGGCTGGTTAGAAAGGAGATCGACCCTTACGTGGCTGCTGAAGAATTGGCCGGGACTCTCTTTGGGTGATAAGAAAGATGGCGAGCGAGACTTTCAAGACTGATTCAAACATACCGGTAAAGCGGGTTTTTACAAATAATGATTTGAAAAATTATGATGGCCTTGTTGAAGAAGAGCCTGGCAGGTATCCATATACCCGGGGTCTGTATCCAGACATGTACCGGGAGCGACCCTGGACCATGCGCCAGTACAGCGGCTTTGGTAGTGCAGAAGAAACAAACAAGCGCTTCAAGTTTTTGCTAGACCGCGGCCAGACGGGCCTCTCACTAGCATTTGACCTGCCTACTCAGACTGGCAGGGACTCCGATGACCCTCAAGCAGAGGGTGAGATTGGAAGGACAGGTGTTGCCATTAGCTCGATAAAGGACATGATGGCGTGTTTTGACAGCATACCACTTGACAAGGTCAGCACTTCGATGACTATCAACTCAACTGCATCTACGCTTTTGTCACTTTACATCACTGTTGCCGAGAAGCAGGGGGTGCGGCCGGACCAGTTGCGTGGCACGACTCAGAACGATATTCTGAAGGAATACATCGCACGAAATACCTACATTTATCCGCCCAAGCCATCGATGCGCCTGATAGGGGATATGATCGAATACTGCTCCAAAAAAGTTCCACAATGGTACCCGATCAGCATTTCTGGCTACCATATGAGAGAAGCCGGCTGTAACGCTGTGCAAGAGCTGGCCTTCACCTTTGCAAACGCAATTGAATACATCAATACTTGTACAAGCAGAGCAGGATTGAATGTTGATGACTTTGCTCCACGACTTTCGTTCTTTTTCTGCTGCACTATGGAATTCTGTGAGGAAATTGCCAAGTTCAGAGCGGCTCGGCGGATCTATGCCAAAATAATGAAAGAGAAGTTTCATGCAACAAATCCTAAATCGCAGCATCTCCGCTTCCACGTTCAGACATCTGGCGAATCACTGACTGCCCAGCAAGTTGACAATAACATTGTCAGGGTCGCGACGGAAGCACTTGCTGCAGTACTTGGTGGATGCCA
>JAICVG010000019.1 GCA_025935445.1 Nitrososphaera sp.
ATGGGCCGAGTAGACAAGGGCATCAACTGCAGTGTCGATAGCTGTGGGAACCAGGCTGAGCGCTCGATGAGCGGAATTAAGGCCAGCATGGCCCCAGATCTGGGATTGGGCGGCAGCAAGAGGGTCTACCTCTGCAGGGATCATTATAAAGAATGGAAAAAACTTACCAAGGAAGACAGGGAAAACGAAAGGGCCAGATGGGCTTAAATTAGATATAAGATTAGGATTAGGATTAGGATATATGCGACTGCTGCAGCTCCATTCAGATTTTATTGAATATGAGCCTATTGAAAAGGAAATTAGGGATGCCGAAGAGATCGTGTCCAAATCTAAGATTAGGCTTGAAGATCTGGTGGTGGCTTTTGTAGCAGTTGAGGACAGAGACGACGAAAGCGTTGTCAAGATAGCAGTCGATGAGATAAAGAAATATCTTGATATGGTCAAGAGCAGCCGCCTGCTAATTTACCCTTACGCTCATCTGAGCTCTGACCTTGCGCCACCAACCCTTGCAATTGATATCATTAAATCTGTTGAAAGCTTCGCCAAGGGGTCGATAAATCAGGTCTACCGCGCGCCTTTTGGGTGGACAAAGTCGTTTAACATCAAGGTAAAGGGCCATCCGCTGGCTGAGAACTCTAAGGAGATTTCAAAGCAGGAAGAGCATAAACACGCTGACCCATTGCATAGAGAAAAGGAATCATCTGCACTCAAGAATGAGGAAAAATTACAGTCATTTTGGTACATCGCGCAGCCAGGCGGAGAGATGACAGCTATCAGCAAATACAACTTCAAAAAGCAGAATCAGAATCTTCAGATGCTAGTAAACTATGAATTAGCAAAGAACAGGGCAGTCAATGAACAGCCTGCACACGTCCGGCTGATGAAGAAATTGGCTCTAGCCGACTATGAACCTGCATCAGATGCTGGTAATATTCGCTTTTATCCAAAAGGCAGGCTGATGAAGTCGCTTATCGAGCAATATGTCACAAGGCGGGTAATGGAGTATGGTGGAATTGAGGTCGAAACACCCATAATGTATGACACCAAGCACCCTTCGCTTCAGAGCTACTTCAACAGGTTCCCTGCAAGGCAGTATAACATCACTTCCGACAACAAACAGTTGTTTTTGCGCTTTGCTGCATGCTTTGGTCAGTTTCTGATGGCCAAGGATTTCAATATATCATACAAGCATCTGCCCCTAAAATTATACGAATTGACAAGATACTCATTTAGACGAGAAAAAAGTGGTGAGCTAGTAGGCTTGCGCCGATTGCGGGCGTTCACTATGCCTGACTGTCACGCATTTTGCAGAGACTTGGATCAGGCAAAGGAGGAGTTTCTCAAGCGCTTTGAGCTGTCAATAAGCGTGCTCAACGATCTTGGCCTAACAATTAAAGATGTAGAAATGGCCATAAGATTCACAGAAGACTTTTACAACGAGAACAAAGATTTCATGACCGATCTTATCAACAGGTTCGGAAAACCAGTGCTAGTTGAAACATGGAAGGAGCGCTTCTTTTACTTCACGCTCAAGTGGGAGTTCAATTTCATCGACGGCCTTGGCAAGGCATCGGCTCTATCAACCGACCAAATAGATGTTGAGAACGGCGCGCGCTATGGCGTGGAATTCGTTGAAGAAGACGGCACCAAAAAGAACCCGATAATTCTGCACAATTCACCTTCAGGCGCAATCGAGCGGGTAATCTATGCGCTATTGGAAAAATCGGCCAAGATATCCAAAGAAGGTGGTATCGCCTCGCTACCGCTCTGGCTGTCACATACGCAGGTTCGTGTAATACCCGTCAGCCAAGAGCATATAGTATACTGCGAAAAGGTACTGGCAGAGCTGACTGAAAACCAGATAAGGGCCGACGTCGATGATCGCGATGAAACAGTAGGCAAAAAGATACGTGAATCTGAAACCGAATGGGTGCGCTACACTATAGTCATTGGCGACAAAGAGATCAACTCTGACAAGCTGATTGTACGCGACAGAAATGAGGGCAAACAGCGAGAGATTACTCTGCATAATCTGATAAATGAAGTCAAGGCGCAAACAAGGGACAAGCCCTACCTTCCCCTGAACCTTCCACTGCGCCTATCAGCTAGGCCGCAGATTATTGTCTAGCATATTTTTGCGATAATATTCTGTACAATGTTTGAGTAGCCAGTGTGCCTTCACGGTAGTCGCCATTTTTCAAAGCAACTTCGACCATATCCACTCCAATCAGGCAGGCTGATAGATCTATCGCCTTGATCAATTTCAATACCTGAAATGGATCGAGACCAAATGGTTCCGGCGTGCCAGTGCAAGGTACGTATGGCAGGTCGTAGGCGTCAATGTCAAATGAAATATAGATCTTTTTACCAGCAGTCGCCTTTTGCAAATACCTTACGACACTGTCAATATCATTGTGCACCTCCCACGCATCAAAGGTTGTGACACCGTTTTTGCTAGCGGTTTCATTTTCTTCTTTGTCTGTCTGTCGAATACCTATTTGGATCAAATTTTCGCCGGGGATATATTTCAGCAAATGGTAGAAAGGAGTGGTATGGCAGATCTTCAAGCTTTCATAGTTGGGCTTCATGTCACGGTGAGCATCAAAATGTATCACTATTGGCTCTTCTTCTGCAAGCGCCTTCAATTGATAGTATGATAGCGTATGCTCGCCGCCGAGCATCACTGGGATCTTGCTGTTATTGCGTAGTGAAGCAACTACCTTTGGGATTGTTGAATCGAGATGGTCAAGCATCTTGATGATGTTCTTTGTCTTGGGCAGCTTTAGGTCGCCAAGATCAAATATGCCAACTAGGTCATGAATGTCGGTCTTTTCATCCAGCATGAATGTCTCACTCTGGAGTGCAGAAGTCCGCCTTATTGCCTCCGGTCCCCTCGATGTCCCTTTGCCAAAGCTGGTGGTGATGTCAAGAGGTACGCCATAAACAGCTACGTTTGATTCCCTGAATGAAATTTTGACCGGTATGTCCGCAAAGCTATAACCTGCCTTTGTCCCTTCCGGCACGATAAAGAGCGAAAGTATATCCAACTCTTACACAATCTTCAAAACCGGTTGATAATAAATTATGATGCCGGCTTGCTCCAAAACAGCTCGTCAAGACTCTGTTGTCGTGGCTTGCCTAGGACCGACCTGAAGTCAAAGTTCAAGGCAGACAGCACTTGCTCGAATGTCGACTCCATTGTTTCAAGATATTTTTCGGTGTCAATTTCTTCCGGCTTGGAAAGCTCGACTGGCCTGACGCCGTCGCCTGCCTTTATTTTCACATAAGAAATGATGTCACCGGCTCGAACCTCGCGTTTGTTTGCGTCCGCAAGCATCTTGGCAGCTTTGATATGTTGTGGCAGGCCTTTGTAGATGTCACTACTGTTGCCGTCCACCGTTTTGGAGCCAGTCTTTTTGCCATATGTACTCAATGATTTGTTGATGGTGACATTGAAGCTCAGTTCTTCAAGTGGAATCTTGTGTGTTTCCAAGTTCTTGGCATTTTCTTGTATAACGTTCTTTATTTTTTCTTTAGCAGATTCAAAATCTTTCTCTGAGCTAATCTTTCCAAGTATTTCCAGGATATCATAGAATGCCTTCCTGATAAATGGCGGAGTATGCGATTTTTTGCCTGTAAGCCCTTTTACATCAACCGTTCCATCGGATAGGACTCCAAGGTAGTTCTTTTTGAGGTCGCTGAATACAACATAGCGGTATTGCTTATCTATTTCAAGGTCTACGCCTAGAGTCTCTCTAGCCCACTGCACCAGTTGCTCTATATGCTTTTGATCCGGATTGCTGAGGAAAATGCTGTCAGTGTCCCCATAAACAACCCGAATCCCAATCTCTCTGCATTTGTTAATGGTTCTGTTGATGGTTGTCCTGCCAAGGGCAGCAGTAGCATCTGCCACCGGCAGGCAGTAGAGTGGGAATATTGCTGCGCCCATGACGCCATAACTGGCATTGAGAATGACCTTGATAGCCTGGCTTACCACATTGTATAGCTTGCGCTCCTCTGGGGGAAGTGTCTTGTCCTTTGCCAAGTGTTTGTAATAGTTGACCCTCAAGTCACGAAGCGATCCTATGAGAAACGAAGTCAAACCTTTCCTGTGCTTGCAGACCCAGTGAGTTGTACCTTCCACTTCATTTTCCCTACAGTCTTCATGAGAGCAATTGATAGTTTCGTATGATAAATTATGCACTTTGATAATGCTAGGATAGAGGCTCGCAAAGTCTAGGACAATGACGTTAAAATGTATGCCTGGCACAGGCTCAACAACTTCGCCACCTCGATATTTTTTTTCTTTAATGATGGCTGTAGTCGACGCAGTACCCTTTTTTTCCAGCTCACTCCTGCTGGGTATTAGCTCATTTCGCTGGCGATGCTCATAGTACAAGATACCCCTGATCCATTGATTGACGCCAAAGCGGGCGATATCATCTACTGACAGCCGTCCAATCCTTGCAATGACGACCAGCAGTTTCATTAGCAGATTGTCATTAAAGCTGGTCAGCCTGTATGTGAGGTCGGCATCCTTGAGACAATATTCTGCTAATCTCTGAATGGGCAAATCGCTTATGTCCCCCTCAAACTCTATTTTTGAGTCGCCCAACAGTGCTTCGCTGATCGCATTCAGAGTATGGTCGGTATAGGCGCGGCTGAAAGCATAGATCTGGATCGACCTGTTGTCAAATGTCCTGTAGAGGTCTATGTGGATGCCATGCCTGATGCCGACCGGCTCTGCCTGCATTCCATGTTTGATAAATGACTCTTTTTTGACCATTATCGGCACCTTGTCCTTTGGGATCGCAATGCCGCTAGGATCAATGCCGGAATCCTGGGAGCGCGCATAAAGATAGGGCAGATCAAAGTCGTCACCATTGAACGTGATTATGATCGGATAAGCATTGATTATCATGAATGCCTTTTCTATCAATTCTTTTTCAGTTGCGCAGGGTTCTGCTTCATGAATTAGCGGTGTGCCATCGCTTGATATGTTGTTTGCAAGCACGAGCACTTTCTTGAAACCGTCACTTCCAACAAACCCTACAGCTGTTATACGCCTGTCATGATCGCGTGGATTTGGCATTCTTCCCTCTTCAGTCTCGACCTCAATGTCGACAGCTATTCGCTTCAGCTCTGGTATTGGCTGATTAAGTAGATTGGCCCAGTTTGTAATGTATTGTCTATATTCCTTGCCTGCCTCTCCTGTCTCCTTTATCTTGTCCCATAGTAGATTTCTGAGTGCAAATTGCACCTTCTCGGAAATAGGGTACTCAAATGGAGTTATCTGCTCGTCATTTCTAACGTAATATGAACCTGGTATTAGCGCCCGATCGTAGAGATAGTTCTCATGGTATTTGATATCGGCTTCCCATGACGTCACTTTTTCACGAAAGCTGTGGTCGGTGCCACCTATTGAGAGAGGATCGGGTGCAATCACTTTGAGGACTTCAATTTCCTTGTCAAGAATGATATCTTGTTTCTTGACATGTTGGAGTATGAATTTGGTCTCTTTTTGCGCAACCTGTTCGGCCTGCTCCGCAAAGTCCATCTTTGTATAGCAGTAGGGTTTGTGGTCAGTCCTGTCGCGCCATTGGTAAATAATTTTGTCTTGCGGATCGTAAAACTTCAAGTAGACTTTCTTCTCTTCGCCAGAGTAAACGGCGGACAGCAACAGCATCGGCCTGCTATCTTTAGGCAACTCCGGCAGGCTGTCAAACCCTTTTCTTCGATCTGATACAAATTCCTGCTGCTGAACCAAGATACAGAGTGTCTGTCCATAGATCGATATTAAACGTTTTATCTAACAGATGGCTTCATGCTACATGTGGACTGCAAGGTCGCAATAATTGGTGGTGGTGTGCTTGGAATGTCAATTGCATACTTCCTGTCAGCACACGCCAAGAGTCCTGAATCAGTAGCACTGCTAGAACAGGAAAACAACATTGCGCAGCATAGCAGCAGCAGGAATACTGGAAAGGTGCATGCGCCATTTCTCTACGACCCTACAAAAAAGAAGACTTTTGCCAAGGCTGCAGCGCTTGGCTACGAGATGTGGCAAAAGTATTCTAGTCACAAGAGAATGCCATTTAGGCGTGATGGCGTCCTTGAGGTTGCACTTAATGACAAGGGAATCGACCGGCTCTACAAGTACATGGAGTGGGGGATGGCAAACGGCCTTACAAAAAACGAACTGCAATTGCTTGACAAAAATGAAGTGGCAAGAACTGAGCCAAACGTGCGGTGTGCCTCTGCAATCTATTGCTCCAAAGATGCATCGGTTAACTACGGTGCATTTACGATTGGACTTCTAGAAGATATTCAGTCATTCGGCAGCAAGCTGCTCTTGGGACACAAGGTTGAGCGAATATCATCATATGGCCAAGGAGTGTATTCGATGACTACGAACCAAGACAAAGAGATCAGAGCAGAGTATCTTGTCAATGTGGCCGGCGGTAACTCGATGGACATTGCCCAGATGATGGGTGTTGCGCACGGTTACACTGACATGCATTTTAGAGGGGAGTACTGGCAGGCGCCACCAGCGTACCATAACCTGACAAAGCTGTCGATCTATTCGGTTCCTAAGCACCCAGAATACCCCTTTCTCGATCCACACTGGATCGTGCGAGCAGATGACAGGCGTGAGGTGGGGCCAAACGCCATACCTGTGTTTGGTCCATATGCCTACAGCTGGCGTAGGAACTTGGTTGATATGCTACCAAAAATAATGGAGTCATCTCAGACAGGTGCGCGGAAGATTTTTTTTGATAGACAGTTTCTGTCGCTTGTAAGCACCGAGCTGAAGAGCTCTTTGTCCAAGACAATGATGATAAACAGAGTGCGTGAATTTTTACCACAACTCCGGCCATCTGCTTTTACCCAGCGCGGGACAGCCGGCATAAGATCGTCAGTCATCGACAAGACCGGCCGATTCGTACCAGACACGCTTATACTCGAGCGTGATTCTTCGCTCCATGTGCTCAACTATAATTCGCCAGGAGCCACGGGTGCACTGCCTATGGCAGCCAACATTGCAAGTAAGATAATAAGAGCAGGTGTACTGCAAACGAGCGACAAGGCAAGGTCACTATGGGATGCTACCGCAATTGCCGATAGAATGAAAGCATGATCAATTTTTTAAAGTACTGCCCGTCACGATAGGATAAATTGCTCAAGGAAGTTTTTCTTGGTGCTCTAAGAAATAAAGACATCAAGATATCAAAGATAAAGGATTCAAACTTTCACAAAATTCTGGTAGAAGCATCATCGCGCTGGATTTCATATGAGCCTGTGCCGGAAATATGCGAATCTGCCGGCATTGATAGCAGTTGGAACAGGCGCGCTTTTCAGGGTCTTCAACTTTATGTCATAGACGCAGTGGCAGTCACTAGTACTAATATGGTCTTAGCTATAGAGTGGGAAGAAGACATAGCTGGCTCTGCAAGAAGCGAGCTGTTAGAATCAAGAGCGATGGTAATGGAGGCATCCGTTGCTCAAAAGGCGGCCGGCAAGGCTGACAGTATCTGTGTCGATGGTTCACTCGTTTCGCGTTTGACGAAAAGCAGGCCTGAAGCAGCATCTGAAATAGTGAAGAAGTGTAGCAGCTGCATATTTATATCAAAGACCTCTGAGAGCAGGCTGCAATTCGGCCAGATGGGATCAAAGGCCGGCGACATTTACTATTATGGACACACCTGCAAGGAGGCTGGCTTTAGTGTTCCTGTTGAAACACAGTTCTGCCATGCGCCCTTGTTTGAGGTCTATGCAAGACTGCGCGACCATACTCCTGTTATACGGATTGAAATCATGAGCAACGCAAGTGAGCAAGAAGTAAAATCGACCTTGAATAAGCTGCGGTACCACAGTGTAGCCGGCTATCCGTACTGCCTGAAGCTGGCGCACAATACCTGCAAGATAACCAATGAAGATATAGACAGACTCGCAAGCATATATGGCTTGCAGAATGAGCAAGGAGCAAGGGATGCTCTAAATGAGTGAAGAACTAGGCATCCTGATCGGTGTCACCAAGCCGGATCAGGTGACATTTGAATCAAAAAGGCCTGTTAGCATCGGCGAATACGTTATTCTCAACTATGGTGGAGACAAGGTGCTTGGGCTTGTTGAAAGGTCATCGATTAGCAGTGATGCACTAGGCAACAGCATTCGCAACTACGAAGAGGCATTTGAGAGCAAACAAGTTGCCATCGAGAACCGTCGAGATAAAAGTTACAAGGGGCATGTACGTATTCTTGGCTATGTGGCTGAATTGAAAAAGTGCAAGGCAATACTGCCTGCACTGCCCCCAGAGCCTGGCACTGAAGTATACGAAGCATCAGTTAAAGACCTTGCTGCCATTTTTGCACCCTCTGGACAGCAGTGGGTAATGATAGGTACGCTCCTACGCAATACTGCAGTAGGTGCTCGAGTGGATGTCAACAAAGTCGTATCGCGTCACCTTGCAGTGCTTGCTATGACTGGCATGGGCAAGAGCAATCTAGTCTCGCTTTTGGCTAAAGAAATCTCTAGAATAAGCGGCACAATGGTGATTTTTGACTACCACGATGACTATTCTACGCTTGACATGGGGTCTAACAACATCAACCTACTGGACGGAAGGATAAACCCGCGGCTTTTGTCGCCAGACAAGCTCGCAGAGGTCATTGAGATTCAGGAAAATGCTTCAAACCAGATGCATGTGCTTAGGTTGGCGTTCACCGAAGAGGTTAAGCAGCGTAAGGGCGAGGACTTTTGGGATGCGCTCATCAACGCTGCATCAGAAGTTGGTGCCGACAAGTCGTATCGCGAAGCAGCGGCCAAGGTCGTTGACAAGATCGATGATGCAAGGCGCAAGTTTCATACCATTTTGGATCCTAGTATGACAGATCCATTGGCGCTTCTCAAGAACTACAAGATAAACGTTATCAATCTGGTAGAACTTACTGAGCGACAGGCTAACATTGCCGTGTCATTCTACCTTGAAGAGCTGCTGAATGATAGGAAAAAGGCAACGCGGCAAAAGAAGGGTGCCGCTAAGTCGCAGCCGCGGTTTCCAGCCCCTGTACTTGTGGCAATAGAGGAGGCGCATGTGTTTATACCAAAGGATGAAGACACAGATACAAAATATTTTGCTTCTAAGGTTGCGCGTGAAGGGAGGAAATTTGGGCTTGGGCTAGTCATAGTGTCACAGCGCCCAAGAGGAATCGACGCCAATATCTTGAGTCAGATGGGCTCGCTTGCAGTAATGCGCATGATCCAGCAGGACGACCAGATGCATGTTTCTGCAGCAAGCGAAGCACTTAGCCGGGATCTTATTGATCAGCTGACATCATTAAACCCAGGCGAGGCCATATTCGCCGGCCAGTGGGTCAACCTACCGACATTTGTTAAGGTGGAAGAAGTCAAAGAGCGAAAGATAGGCGGCGACCAGAAGGCGGTAGAACAATGGAGCCAGCTGGCAGCATTGAAGCAACAGGTCGCCAAAGAATCATCTGAGTCATACATTCCATCCGGCTATATACAGGATTAGCAGTTGATGATCCTACAGAATACAAATGTTGATGTCACACATCTCTGACCTCCACCTTGGATATTCACAATTCGGCCTAGAGGAAAGAGAGGAAGATGTCTACCAAGCTTTTCATGAGGCAATAGATGTGTCAATAAAGGAGAGAGTAAGGCTTGTCATTTTAGCCGGCGATCTATTTCACAATCCTCGGCCGTGCGGCAAGGCGATAATCACACTTGGCAACA
>JAICVG010000062.1 GCA_025935445.1 Nitrososphaera sp.
CTGAACATATAATAGGCACAAAGTCGCCTACGCGGGTAAGGACTTTACAAATAGGTATAGGCGCTATCGCTATCTATCAATATCTGCAATCATTTTTCCCGTTTTTGCAGTAGCTGCAACTTTCACAGTAGCTGCAATAATCTTACTTTTGTTTGGCATTGAACAGGTAGTTGCAGGAGTATTTCTCCACAAGCGTTCTCGACTCACTCACATAGGCCTAGGCATACTAGTCATAATCCTTTCAAGCCTTGTGATGGTATATCCTCTTGCTAGTGCAACGCTAGTTGTATTCCTAGCCGCCATAGCCTTACTGTTTAGCGGCGTTTCGAGCATAATTGCAGGTTTGACCAGAGGTGGAGGAAAGGTGGAGGAAAGACCACTACTACTAACAAAGGTTCAAGGGCATTAAGCATTGGGGCAGGAGCTTTAGCTGTTGCCTTGTCAATTACGATAATGGTATCTCCAATGTTTGGAATAGCACTTGCAGGTTTCATAATTGGAATAGCACTCCTAGTATATGGCATGAGGCTAGTTGTCACTGGAATATCAGGAAGGAAGGAGAGCCTGCTGTAAGATCCAAATTGTCTTTATGAAATATTATATAGCAGCCTGACAATAATAGATGAACAGGATAATTCGAAAAGATATGAAAAGTTTAGACGTTCATTCAACTTGGCATCGATGGTTTTGGCTGGTTCAAATTGCAGTAGGTGTCATTTGCATCTCGTTATCAATTTGGATAGTTTTTACTCCGCAGATTGGACCTTATGCTTTATTTTTCTTGGCTGGAATAGGTCTCATAGTTCTTGGGGCAGAAAGGATAGTCAGTGGAATAAGGGCTGAGAAAAGTAGACGCAAATATCGCATTCTCAATATAGGAATAGGGGCAGCTATCATTGCCTTTTTCCTACCGGGCTTCATCGTTCCTGCTTTAGTTATAAATTGGCTTGTTCTCTTTCTGGGGTTTGGATTATTAGCCAATGGGGCATTGAGGATAATTGACGGGCTGAGAAAGCAGAAGAAACAAGACGAACCGCTTACATTTGCTTCTCTAGGCATGGGGATATTAATCACAGCTGTTGCTATCGCTGTCTTGGTATTTCCACGGATAGGTGTAGCACTACTCATCATAATGACTGTAATAGCGTTGGCTGTTAGTGGAATACAAGTTATCATAGCTGGGATCAAAAACAGTCGATTGCGTTCAGATTCTACACCCCTATCAAAAATTGCCACTGGGGGTGAGAAATATCAGCAGCAACAACAACCTAATGGAAAAAGCATTTGGAAGAATGGCTCGTGGTTCAATGACGACCAAGGTAGATACCTTCTTTTTCGAGGAGTGAATTTTGCTTCCCGAACCAAGATGGCTCCTTATCTTCCACTAGCTCCCCTTGAAACTAAAAACTTATCCCAACTCAATCTGAAGGAAGAGATCAAGTCAGTAGAACCAGAATTAGATCGGCTAAAAGACTTGGGATTTAATATTGTGCGCCTCTTGATTTCATGGAAAGCAATAGAACCTCGACCAAACACAAACCTTGATGAGCTCTTACCAGAAGGCAAACAGTATCTGACTTTGATAAAAGAAATAATTGATGAACTACATGCAAGAAACCTTTACGTCTTTTTGGATTTTCATCAAGACATTGCTCATGAAGTCTATGGTGGAGACGGGTTCCCTGATTGGGCATTGGCAATAGACAGAGAACACCAGCTACCAGAACCCTCCAACCTCCGAGACAAAAAATGGATGATAAAGTATGTTACCAACAAATCTCTGAAAAAAACTCTCACATCCTTTTGGCGAAATGACCTTACACATATAGATGGAGAGAATAAGCTTGAACACTTTCCTGTAAGAACACATTTGGAGAAAACAATAGGCCAGACAGCAAAATTCTTCCGCTCGCTAAATAACGGTGCAGGTCATCCTGCAATCTTGGGAATTGAACCCTTTAACGAGCCAAATCCCGTGGGATTGCCAAAGGAGCAGTTTGAACAAGACTTTCTTGTAGACTATTATCGTAACGTAGATTTAGAAATAAGAAAGTTTGATCCTGATGTGTTTATTTTTATGGAACCTAACGTGGGCTGGACTATACCCTCTTCAAATGCAGAAGGTGGCGATAAAAGCAAGCTTAATTTACTTACGTCAGGTCCCTTTTCTGCTAAAGACTCCTTCAATTTAGATCTGGTTAAAAATGTGATGGTAGATGGAAAGGTGAAGCAGATACAATTGAATACTTTTTTACCAAAGAACTTAAGCTCCGTTTCCACTTTTGCGCAAAACGGTGTCCTTTCGGTTCATTACTACGATATGATAGCTATAGCTAGCTCACTTGCTGACTCATATGTGAGTATTCCCGAAAACATGTATAGGTACAAGAGAGAGTGGCCACAAATTTTTGCGCAGTTGGCTAATGCTGCTAGGGAACGCAACCTCATACCGTTTCTGACAGAATTTGGTGGATCTCAAGAAGCAGAACAAGTAGGAGAGTATTTGAACCTGAATTATGAGCAAATAGAAGCCCACCTTCTCAATGCAACTATATGGAATTATGATCTTTACCACACAAAAGAGGGCAAGGATAATTGGAACCTTGAGAACTTTTCTCTGCTGGGGCCCAATAGGACACCTCGAAACCTAGATGCTGTAGCCCGCCCATATCCTATGCGTAGCTCAGCAGAGCCGGTACTGCTGTTCTTTGACATTGAATCCAAATATGCCACAATAGTCCTAAAGGGCAAAGTCGTAGAGGCTCCTACAGTTATCTACATACCTTTCAATATTCATTATGCACCTGAATTTTCAGTTTGGGCTACTACCAGTAAACAAATAAAATGGGACAAAGATAATCAGCTTCTATATTGGTATCCTGCAAAGGAACGAACACTAAACCAGATAATAATTGGTAAAAGCAGGAGCTTAGATACTAGTGTATTGCCTAAAGAAGCAAGAGATCTAGCAAGTGAGGTTACCCTCGTTGGTTCCTTTAGCTAATAATAATCGATATTTTGATGCACACAGTATCAAAAACAACTAATACGCTGGAAAATCTTTTGCAGATGGGTAGGGATGTCCCTAAGAAAGAAGAAGAAAAAATTTACACTGATCCCTTTTTTAGCACTTGCACTCTTCTTCTTCTTATACTGTGTGTGTTCTATTCTCGAACACATTGGGAGCGCTACAGCCTAGAATTTCAAATGTATCTTTACTATTGATCTTGGAAAGTATGTCCGCCATCTTCACTCTCTTCGCCCTGCCAATTTGAGTATGGATTTGCAGGTCTTCTGGTGGAGATACTTGCTTCTCAGTTGAGATAGCACCTCTGCACTCATATCAGAAGCATAAATATTATTCCTAGTCTTGAATAGAAGGAAGATGCATCTTTCATTCTCTATAACACAATTGCCTTGTCTTTCGTAACAATGCCCCTGCATTGTCTCTATATTACTTATTTATGTTCGAATCATACCTAATGCATATAATTTCTACATAGTTTCTAACTAAACGTTTCTGATTTGTCAATAGAGAGCGGTGTCGAGGCGGTCGAAGGGTCGTCAGAATCATTGGAACCTTTCATACATCAAATTATCCAATACATTACTACTGGGATAGACGCTGCAGCTGCCATAATCATCGGAATATCAGTGGTCATTGCATTTATTGGATATATCAGGACTTTGTACAGACATCAAAAAGGACAAGTCGAGAAGGGAGATGCTGTCAGGTTTCGTTTGGCAGGGGGCTTGCTTTTGGCGCTTGATTTAGTGGTTGGCAGCGACATATTGACGACTATCCTAGATCCAAATGCAGAGGAACTTATCAGGCTGTCCGTAATTGTTGCGGTAAGAATAATATTAGGATGGTCCTTGTCAAAGGAAATAAGCGGTCACTCGGAAGACCTCTTGAGAAAGTAAGTATAACAAGCTATGACACATCACAAACAACGATGGGGGAGAGAGACACCTACACACATGCACACATGCACATATACACACATACATACACAGAGATAGATAGACAGACACACAAAAACATACAAACGTACTCATCTGCATTAAGCTATAACAAGCCCAATTCTAAGGTCGCGTATATCCTGTCTGAACGCGCCTATCTGCTTTGCATGCATAATAGGTCCTTTGCCACTCGCCGAGGTAACGACAAGGAAGGAGCGCTAATGATATATTATGAGACAATCGTCCCTAACGCAGGATTTACTAACCAATCACGTGCTCAGAGCTTGTAATTATATAGCGGCTTTAGGTTCCAGAATATTTTTAGCCTACTATGCCGAGCCAACAATTACAATGCTCATAGTTGAGAAAGCAATTACGAATAAAATGGTGGAAGAAAAAATTAAAGAGTTGAAGCCTATCCACCCAGAACTTGCCCAAGTAGCTGAAACAATACATAAGATGGACCTTAAGGAGACAGTAAATGCCATTCTTGTGATTGACGCATTAGAAGCCTTACTGAAGGTTCACGCCATGCGCGAAGCACGAGGAACAGCTCTTTCTGATGAAACGGCAGCCAACATCGTTAAGGAGTTAAAGCCTAAGCATCCAATCCTAGCTGCTGTTATTGAAAGAGGACATAAAATGGATTTGAAAGAGACTTTCGCCGCCCTGATTGTCATTGATGCCCTTAAAAGATTATTAAAAATCCATGCTGCAAGGCTAGCTACTGACTAGACAGTTAGCTAACTTTCAATATTTTTTTGAATTTGCTAAGTGCGTCTAAAACTTTGCTCTTGTAATATTCCGCTGGAGGGCGATAATTATTTCTTAGGAAAATATTTTTCCCTACACGTCCACTGAGCATGTCTATGATTTCAGACTCTATCCCTGATTGCTATACTTTCACATCCATTCCTGGTGCGCCTCATTCGCATCCAGGATGCCTGCTCAGCTAGACGCACAACAGGCTATGCCATGGTTCGGACTTACAGAGCGCATCCTCGTCCATGGCTCCATGCTGTGGGTGGCAGTCCTAGCCATAGTCCTGTTGCGTGAAGAAATTGATAGAAGAGCGATGTTATTGAAAGCATCATCCTCACAGTACACTGCTCCTTGACAAAGTGAGAAAAAAACTATCAGCTACAAATATTATACTCCAATTGAAGGACGTGTATTCACGTCCCAATCTAATAGCCAGCCGTGTCCATAAGTTACTGCTTTATGGTACAGCTGAAAAGGTCATCTTATATCAAACTCACTCACTCAGCATTATAAAATAGCTTTTACTGAAAGTCGATGCTACTATAAAACAATCGCAGATCTCATAAATGGTAACGAAACAGAGAGATGTATGACAATGTCAATTGGCAACAACATTGAAAGAAGAGAACCCTTTCGTGCATGGATCAGTAGAGGCAGCATTGCATATATCTCCATCATCGTTGCAGTATCTCTGCTAGCAGCAGGTGACAGCTTTATACTTCTTAGCTCTCCTCCAATGATAAGGGCGACTACCACTGCCGCTGCTCAAGAGGAAGATATTATAATTAATAATAATAATACTGCTACAACAGAGCCAACAACAGCAACTACAGATGGTGATACCAATACTACCGCAAAAAGTACTACACCATTATTATTATCATCATCATCAGAAATACGTTTGTCACCGCAACCAATCTGGGAAGAACGAGTAAGTAATACAGGCGAAACTTACTTTAACCAAACACATTCGATCATTACATTCCTTGGAAATGGCACATTAACTGTCCCTAATACTGGGGAGACTATCGACGTGACTAACAACGGTACCGCGATTTTGTCTTCTGTGACTGGAACTTCCTTTGGAAGAGAGAGCTTTATCGCAGAAAACGGTGATAGTACAGCAATTACATTTTACGAAATTGAGAAGGAAGATCCTGCAACGCTACAAACTAGGGGAATTACAACAGCAGTGTTTGATAGCAACGCAACTGGTAGCCTTGCACCATTTAACGGTATGATAGTAATAGGACTGCATGACGAACAGCCAAACGAAGAGGGAGTCACTATGACGTTGTGGAAGTGGGAAGATTAAATCGGCAATTCGAGAGTTGCTGATGCTGCTGCTCCTATGCACTATGAGCCAGTGATGAATGCAACAACAACAACGTCTGAACTTTCACAGGAGAACATGCCATAGCGTCAAAGAAGAGGATATTGGCGTTATCCCCTAGGAATAAGCAACATGCAATGACTTGACTTGCTGGCCTTGCAAAAATACACATGGCGATATGACCACTTTCTGCAGATAAGACAACACAGCATTCTAATCTAAAGTGGTCAAAGGGCGACACTCTTTGTCCATCCCTTTAGCCTACTCTGATGATAAACTTTTGGTGTGATGTTGCAACGGATACGCCAAATGATTGGATTGGATAACTGTTTTGGTATTAATCATTACTGCTACTTTACTGAAGCAGCTTTCTCTTCTTCTTCTTCTTCTATAACATGTGTCTCCAAATTAATTAAGTAGCTGTTGCATTAGTAGCTGTTGCATTAGTAGCTGTTGCATTAGTAGCTGTTGCATTAGTAGCTGTTGCACCTGAAACTACACTCATGGTGAACTCGTCTCTC
>JAICVG010000300.1 GCA_025935445.1 Nitrososphaera sp.
AATAATGAGAGATATCGGTCGTAGCAGCCTATTCATAACGTATAGTATGAAGCCGCCTACAAGCGCAGCTCCAATTATAAAGATAGTTTGCGTAAATACGAAATTTTGGGAGGATATTCTATCATCTTCGCTCAATTGACGTGTCAAATCATCAGATGATGCTATCAATTGCGAAGCAGTAGTTTCAATACTTACAGTAACCTTCAAAGCTTCTGCGGGGCTGGAGAGTGGTGGAGTCAGTTGCAGTTCATTTGTACTACCACTAGCATTCGATGCTGCACTTGTGGTAATCTCTTGTCCTAATAACCCTACGTATTGGTTAAGCGCGCTTCCTTTTTCGCTAATTTCATCCCACTTATCCAAATATTTTGCTGATAAGGGCTCCAGAAATATGTCGCCGCTGGAAGAAGCTATATGACCGCCTGACCTCAAGAATAAGATATTTGTGTTTAATGCATCTCTTGCATTTGTGAGGTTTTCTATATTAGCGCTGCCGTGGCTAACTTTTTCTAATTCAAGAAGAAAGTTGGAAGTCAGATATCTGTTTCTTCCTGCAATATTTATCGTATTTCCTGTGGCTGTTGATTGAGATTCAATATACGTGCTTATCCCAAAGCTACTTACAACCAGTACAACTTCAATAGCTATCAATATAGCTAGTCTGAAGATTATCTTGTCTTTGGGTAAATGCGAGCTATGATGCATCTGTTTGTCTTTTATAGTACCACTCTTAGATTAACAGTTCTCTGTGAAGCTTATGATAATCATCGTCTGTAGGGTTCATTACCCCTTTGTTATAACGCCATAAACGCCATCTAGTCACTATGCTGGCAAAATGAACAGCGATCAGAAATATTCTATGACATAGTAGATCAGTCTAAAGCATCTATAAATTGCTGTATATCCTACCATCTTTAAGATAAAATATCCTGAGTTGAAATTTAGTAAACAAGTTTGTCAGAGCGATCAAATTGAGCTTGAATCGATTCTGTACTTCGGCAGAATCATAACAAGTAGGAGATTTGGTGAACGTAGGCGACATCACATCTAAACTTTACACAAAGGGAGTAGCAACTGCTTATTACTATTACAAAACCATTTTGATCTATGATATCGCATTTATAGCATTGTTAAAGTGCTTCAAGGTTAGCTACCATTAAGTTATGAACTTCTTTGAAGCAGGCATGTTTGTGGCAGTCGGCTTTGTTCCAACGTTGATTGCTTTAGAACTAGTATATAGAATGGGCAGAGCGATCGGCAAGCGTGGAGAAATCTCGTCCCTACACAAAACCATAATAAGCTGAGGATGTTTTTTGCGCAAAAAAGTTTGAGGGGAGATACACATAGCAGTGCAACAATAGCAACAATATTCTGACTTATCAAAAGAGATCATAACTATTAAGGCACAGCTCCTAGCAGTGGTAAATAGACTGGACCACGTTGAGAAATGATGATGATATAAAATGACAAAGAGGCACCAGCTGCATCTGGAGCGAGTAATCTATGAAGAAGCTCAAGAGCTAGCACGTCGGCGAAACTGGTCGGTAGGCTTTACACTTAGTGTTATGTGGTCGAGGTTTAAGGACGCCAGAGAACATGAAGAAGCTGAAGCAGCGTTTGTTTTGATACAGCGGGAAGAAGAGCATAAAGGGAAGGGAGACTCAATTTTTACGGAGTGGTAAAGTAAATATGAAAACCACAATCGCAACAGCAGCAACCTTAGCCTTAATAGTATCTGTTCTGCAGTTATATCACGGCGCCCACAAACAACTAAGGAAAAATTCGCGAAGCTCCTTAGCTATGACAGAGGGGAAACATCTAGAGAACCCCTGTGAGCGGCGTGTGGTCTGTTTGTATAGACATCCTTGCTAGGGCGTCTTTCTTGAGAAGGAGGTCTCCTAGGCACCAGGACATTCTGGCAAATGTCCTACCACGCACGTTTACCATACTGCCAGATTTCGCACAAAGCCAACTTCAGACTAGGCTGAATTTTCAGCTGCATCCCCCATTCCTCTATAAGCATGAACGATTTCACTATACTCTCTCTCAGACTTAGATAGTTTTATTAGAGTACAACTGTATCAAAAACACATCAACCTCCAACGAAAACTGAAAATTTTAGGTTACGTTCTAATGGAGCATGAAAAACATGATCTAATATTTGAAACTATACAATAAGTTTAATAACATGATAATTTTACGATATTAGAATGTCTTTGAAATCTTATTAATAGCGACGGCTGATCTTTCATCAAAGGATGGTTTGATGCGGCATCTAGGAACTCCTCCAGATGATTTGGAAGATGAGCATTCTCTAGCCGTTTATGACCTAGCTTCTGAGGAAATTTGCTTTCTTCCCAATTCACAGAATTATTGTGTCTGTTTTGTCGACATTGTAGATTCAACCAGCATTACTGCCAAGATTTCTGATCATCAGAAAATTGGACAATACTACTCAATATTTATTAACACAATGGCAATCTTGGTAAAGAACTATGGTGCAAAGATAGTCAAGAATGCTGGAGATGCTTTGATATTTTACTTTCCTGACAGCTCA
>JAICVG010000073.1 GCA_025935445.1 Nitrososphaera sp.
GCTGAGAGCGTGCTTATCTTAATGGGCGACGAGCCAGTAGACAATCTAGGCGATTCTGGCCTGAGGCCAAGCGCCGCAGTCAGGATGCTTAAGAAGGAGGGTTATGACTTGAATATTAAACTCGATCTGTCATTTCCAGCAAAGGTCGAGGATAAATCGGCTAAATCAATAAGGAATAAGCTTAACGTTACTCCACACTCTCTTGTAAGTCAATCGATCTCATCGCTTTCCGACTTGGGAGAAATAGCAGATCTTGCCAAGCCCTATGGTATCAAGGTCACTGCAGTGGTGATGGTTCCGTCTGAAAAGAACCGCCAGTCAGCTTCACTCATCAGGCTTGACTGGTCAGAATATGAAAGCAACCCTGTAGATTTCATAAGAGAGGCTGCCAAAATGGCAAATGCAGTACTCTTGACCTCGCCCAATAGCTTCGCATCAGGTCTTCAGCTACTACGGCAGCTCAAGCAATGAGATCATTATCACTATCATCATCGCTGGCTCTTTTTCTTTCTGTGATTTCACTTTTTATCGAGTCGATGACCCGTCTGTAATAAGGTTGCAGGTTCTCATCTTCCGGAAGCCTAGGTCTTTTGTAATTTACATCTATCTCATCTTTAATTGTGCCAGGCCTTCTTGTAAAGACGACGACCTTGTTCCCCAGAACGACTGACTCCAATATGTTGTGTGTGATAAATACTATCGTCTTCTTTGTCTTGGCCCATATCAGCTGAAGTTCTACCAGCAGCAGGTCGCGGGTCTGGCTGTCCAGAGCGGCAAAAGGCTCATCCATCAAGAGCACTTCAGGATCCATGACTAGTGCCCTTGCTATTGCAACCCTCTGCTTCATTCCACCCGATAACTGGTACGTGTAGGCATCAGCAAACTTGGTTAGTTGCATCATATCAAGATAGTGCATTGCACGCTCTTGTCGTTTGTTCTTCTCAACGCCAGCCATCTTTAGCCCAAACTCAACATTGTCTAAGACTTTGAGCCAAGGAAATAACGCATTTTCCTGAAATACCATAATCCTATCAGGTCCAGTTTCAGTTACAGTACGACCGTTTAGGATTATTTCTCCTTCTGTAGGCTTGTCAAGACCAGCCAGAATGTTGAGCAGAGTTGTCTTACCGCAACCAGATGGCCCTACGAAGCACACAAACTGCTCATCTTCTATTGTCAGGTTGATGTTCTTGATTGCAGTGATTAGCTTTGGCTCATTTCGTTGCACTGCAAGAAATTGCTTGCCTATGTTTCTTGCTTCAAGTTTGGCCATATTATATCCCCGGAGTCATCTATATCCAGTATATGAGGTAGCCGGTATCATTAAACTGAGTCACCCTAATTATCTGGCTCCTGTCTAAAATTGTTATTATTATTACGCCAGCTATTGCCAGGGCTATGCCAATTACAAGAAGCGAGACTACAATTGCATAGCATACACTGAAAATCATATATCCGGCCAGTAAAAAGACCTCCAAGAGAAAGTTAGAAGACTAAACAAAAAGGACGAGTAGCAATAAGTCCTGTACTAGAATATAGTTTACTTATGTTAGCACTAGATTTTAGTTCTAAAATCAAGCGATATTAAAAAGACACTATTCTCGTTTATACCAAACGCTGTCATTTTGATCGTTGCTTTGGAAAGTGATAGCTGTAGCAGCTCTAGCTGTTGCGATCGCTGTCGCAATCATTGTCTTTTCTATGCCGATGCAGACTAATTCTGACGCGCCTAACGTTAAATTCACAGAATTTACCCCTGATAGAAGAGACATCAGCGTTGGCGAATCTACTAAGATATTGTTCAATGTACAGAATCTAGAGATGCGGCCAATCACTGACGGACAAGTAATCATTGTCATCGAACCTTCCGGCTATCAATCATACTTGACAATACAAAACCAAACAGTCCAGCTTCCAGACCTGCATAGCAGGGACGCACGCACAGGCCAGATGGAAGTTGTAATAACTGCCGCTGGTGCACCGGCAAAGGAAGCCCTTTACACAGTAAAGGGAATCTTGTTTATAGAAGGCAACCAGTCAGATGTCCGTGAATTTGAACTTAGAGTAAGGCAGCAGTGATCAAAGTACGAAATATTCTGCTTCTGGATGGTGTACTATTATTGCCGCAGTCGACTGATCAGGCACTATTTGACCTGATTCTGTGAGTGTCATGCCAGATTTTTCAGGCTCTAATATCTTCCAGACAAGATGGTGTTGAGAAATATCTGGACAGCTCGGGTATCCCCAGCTGTAACGAAGGCCACGGTTTTGCCCTATTTTTAGTTCGTCTCGAATTTTTGCGTTGATCAACTCCGCCATCGCCTCAGCTGTTTCAACTGCAAGGCCGTGCAAGTAGTAGGCATCAGTATATCTATCTTGCTTGTTCCACAGGTCGATTATTTCCGTGACCTTGTTGCCAACGGTCACTGTTTGGAATGCAACGATATCATCCTTTCCGAAATAATCTACAAGGCAGAGGTGCTTTTCTTTTGAAGACCGTGGAAATTCAAACACGACCTGCTTGCCGTCTGGTAGGTCAATTGCCAGCCTGCCATTACCTCCTTGTCCAGGTGTCAGATTGTGGCACTTGTAGAATCCATAAACTGCGCGGGGTTCAAACAATTTTTCGCTTAGTACTCGATCCTTCCACGTCCTGAACAACTTTTCAGGGTCCTGGTCACTTGCGCCTTTACCCCTTATTCCCCACTGCAATACAAACAGTGATTTTTTGTTAATGTATTTCCACACTTCGTTTAGGTCAATCCGAAACGGCTCAAGCCTGGTAGGCCGGTTAATATGAGGCGGTATTGGAGGTTCTACAGGCTTGAGGCTGCTGTAAGGAATCTGGGATTGCTCTACTGCCATGGCAAGCTGGTGCCGTTCATCCCATTTCTCTAACTTTTGCTGCCACTCACTGATAAACTGCTCGCGATCAGGAGACATAATTCTGTTCATCACTTTCAGCCCGTCAAATGCTGTTTTGCAGTAGAATACGCCCGGTGAGTAGATACTCCCCTCTTTTGCAATCCTGTTGATGTAGTTACTGTTAATTGCCGCCCCACCACAAAGCACGGGCATATTCATACCATTCTGCCGTGCATGCTCGACAAAGTATTGCATCTGCTTTGATGTCGACACTAGTAGTGCCGATAGCCCTACTGCATCTGCATTGACTTCACTTATCTTTTCCAAAATTTTCTGCAGCGGCACTTGCTTGCCAAGGTCGTAGACTGTATAGCCATTGTTAACAAGGATTGTTTTTACCAAGTTCTTGCCAATATCATGCACATCTCCATAGACTGTGCATATTACAAGCCTACCCTTGCTTACTCCCTCTCGCTTGATCAGATATTTCTCTAGTTCCGCAACGGCTGCCTTCATACATTCGGCAGACTTCAACACAAAGGGTAGGATCAGCTCGCCAGCACCAAACTTATCACCCACCTCTTTCATTGCCGGAAGCAGCACTTCGTTGAGCGTCTCTACCGCTGCTTCATGCGCCGCCTCTTTTGATGAGGCTCTCAGTGCAAGCTGTCCACTGTTCTTAGTGTCCTTGCTGTCCTTGAGACGGTCAGCTATTGCCTGCACCACGTCATCCTCTATGCCCTCTTTTAGTCTGTTGACGATTCTAAAGTAACAGCGTTTGGATGCTTCCCAGTTTGGATCTACTTCTATCCTCTTGGCCGGGCCGCCCGCTGTTACTGCCTTAGCACCTTCAAAGTATGCTATCAGCTCTGCAAGAGCATTTGGATGCCTGTTGAAAATCAGATCTTCTGCCAGCTTTTTCTGCTGCTCGTCGATCTCTGGATAAGGAATGATGTCGCGTGCATTGATTATGACAGCATCAAGTCCGGCCTGCAGCGCGTGATATAAAAATATTGAATTAATTATTTTTCTTGCATTTGGCGAAACACCAAAGCTCACATTGCTCAAGCCCAATACAGTGAAACACTCAGGAAACTTCTTCTTAACAAGCCGGATGCCATCCAAGGTATTTTTGGCTGCATCAGCAAGTTCAGGATCTCCAGTCACAATTGTGAATGTAAGTACATCAAAGATGAATTGCCAAGGTTTTAGGCCATATTGCTTCGTACCGGTTTCATAGATGAGCTCCGCGACTTCGAGTTTTTCCTGAGGTGTCTTTGCCATCCCCTTTGGACCTATACACAGAGATATAGCCGGCACACCGTATTTGACCATCAGCGGTGCAAGTTGATGAAATCTCTCACCATTCCCTTCCAAGTTTATTGAATTTATAATGGGTCTGCCTGGGATCTGTCTGATTGCAGCTTCAGTCACTTTTGGGTCTGTTGAATCAATGACAAGCGGTGCTTCTATCTCCAGGCTGAGCCTCTTAACCAGTTTGACCATGAACTCCTTCTCATCAGATCTCTCGGTGGTTGCAACACATACATCAAGGCAATGTGCCCCATCCTCTACCTGATTCCTCGCAAGGTCAGTCAGCCCGTCAAAATTGTTTGCAAGCACCAGCTCCTTGGCTTTCCTAGACCCCTGGGTATTAATGCGCTCCCCAATTATCAGGGGGCGTGGATCCTGACTTAGGTCTACTGCCCTTAGAGCTGAACTTACGCTTGGAAGCAAGGTGACTCTTTACTTATTTATTAAGCCATTATATTTGCTATTCATAGACAGAAAAGTAGGGCCTATATCGAAAATTCCGTCTTACCTGTTTTATAATAAAAATCCAAGTAAGATCTATGGCGACGATTCAACAGTTTAAATTGAGAGGTAATGGCTCTAGTCGGTTCATAGACACGGTCTACGCTATTATAAGAAATAGGAGCGGCAAGGTCACAAGCAAGGATCTTGACCAGATGATCGGCAACAAGCAAGACGTCAGGCTTGCAATCACTCGCCTGACAGTCCAAGGTAGGATCAAAAGGGTAAGGGGCTTTGGGAAGATGGGAATTGAATATTTCTATAAAGACATTGACCGTCAGCAGCAAAAAACCGGTCGGGGCAAAAGAAGTACTAGTATTTCTTCTTATTGTTAGCATCTAGAACTCTTCTTAGCTCTGTGATATGCTGCGGGTTAGTTCCGCAGCATCCCCCTATCATTCTTACATGATCGTATTTATTAACAAAATCTTTAAGCGCTTCTGCTATTTCTTTTGGCGTCATCTTATATACTGCGCGGCCCCCCTCGTTCTGGGGCATGCCAGCATTTGGCATAACCAGTATTGGCAGCTCTTGCTCACTTAACCACCTTACGCTTGGCACCATTTCGTGTGGGCCGGTGGAACAATTGAGCCCAAATGCATCGATGTTCATGTTGCTCACAGTGGTGTAAGCTGCTTGAATGTTGGTTCCAAGCAGCATTTTGCCATATTGATCTAATGTAACATTGGCAATTATCGGCACTTTTTTGGCTACTGCTTCAACCGCCATATGGCATGCCTCGATCGCCAGCTTGACCTCTAGTATGTCCTGACTTGTCTCTATCAACAGCGCGTCGACCCCTCCTAGAATTAGCCCTTCAGCCTGTAGCATAAACGCCTGTTGTATCTCATCAAGAGGCGTTTCTCCAAGCGCAGGGTCATTAGAGCTTGGTAAATATCCACTAGGGCCCATAGAGCCGATTATATATCGCGGTTTGCTCTCCTTAAACTCATTGCATACCTCTCTTGCAAGTTCGGTTGCTTTCTTGTTAAATTCAATTGTCTTGTCGCCGTATCCATACTCGGCAAGCTTGAACCTATTGGAGCCAAATGTGTTAGTCTCAATGCAATCGGCCCCCGCCGCGAGGTAGTCTCGATGAATCTGCTTTATCCACTCTGGTCGCGATAAATTGAGACCATCGTTAAATCCATCTTTGCCATCTGGAAAATCCTCCGTTTTAGGATTGAGGTGCTGTATTTCGGTTCCCATTGCACCATCGAATAGCAATACCCTCTTTTTTGCTGCCTCAAGGAATGACTCTTGCAAAGTACTGTAAACTTTTCTAGGATTCGATGGAGTTTAAAACTTTTGTAAATTGACACTATTGATAGCATCTCTTCATACAGACTCTATAAATGAACACAGGACCGTCAGAGGAAAATATCTCTCTATATGCGGAGGCTCTAGTACAACAAAACTATCCATTCA